>JANLSI010000099.1:0-6952 GCA_031362345.1 Pseudomonadota bacterium | reverse complement strand
ACGCTGGCGGCCGAAATGCCGCTGGTATCGTGGGTATGGAAATGGATCGGGATGCTGATCTCCTGCTTGAAGGCACTCACCAGATCGCGCGCCGCCTGCGGCCTGCACAAGCCGGCCATGTCCTTGATGCCGAGCACATGGGCGCCGGCGGCTTGCAGTTCCTTGGCCATCTTCACGTAGTAGCGCAGATCGTACTTGGTGCAGTGCGGGTCGCTCAGATTGCCGGTGTAGCAGATGGCGGCTTCGGCAATCTTGCCGGTCGCCACCACCGCGTCGATAGCGATGCGCATGTTCTCTACCCAATTGAGGGAATCGAAAATACGGAAGATATCGACGCCAGCATGGGCCGCCTGCTGCACGAAATACACCACGACGTTATCGGCATAGTTCTTGTAGCCGACACCGTTCGAAGCACGCAACAGCATTTGCGTGAGGATGTTCGGCATGCGCTCGCGCAACGCTGTTAGACGCCGCCACGGACATTCGTGCAGGAAGCGCATCGCGACGTCGAAGGTCGCACCACCCCAGCATTCCACCGACAATAATTCCGGCACCAGGCGCGCGTAGGCATCGGCCACCGCCAGCATGTCGAAACTGCGCACGCGCGTAGCGAGCAGCGACTGATGGGCATCGCGGAACGTGGTATCAGTGATCAAGACCTGCTTCTGATCCAGCATCCATTGCGCGAAACCGCGCGCACCGAGCGCCTCGAAACGCTGACGGCTGCCGTCGGCAACAGCCCGGCCGGCACAGTCCAGTACGCGTGGCCGGCGCAGCACGCGCGGACGGGCGCGGCCGGCGACCGCCGGGTTACCATTCACTGCGACATCGCCGACATAGCGCAACAGGCGCGAGGCGCGATCGCGACGGCGCGGGAACACCAGCAGCTCGGGGGTCTCGTCAATGAAGCGGGTGGTGTACTCGGCACGACGGAAGGGCTGATTATCCAGCAGCCCGATCAAGAAGCGCAGGTTGGTGTTGACGCCGCGGATGCGAAACTCACGCAGCGCGCGCAGCATGCGCCGCGCAACTTCGTCGGGGCTATTGCCCCAGGCGGTGATTTTGACCAGCAACGAATCGTAGTAGCGCGTGATACCTGCACCGACATAGGCGGTGCCGGCGTCGAGACGAATGCCGAAGCCAGCCGGGCTGCGATAGGCGGTGATGGTGCCGTAATCGGGGATGAAATTATTTTCAGGGTCTTCGGAAGTCACGCGGCATTGCACGGCGTGACCGCGCATGCTGATGTCTTTCTGGGCCGGCACGCCGGATTCGTCGCTACCGATAGCATGGCCTTCGGCGATGCGGATCTGGGCTTTGACAATGTCGATGCCGGTGATCGCTTCCGTCACCGTGTGTTCGACCTGGATGCGCGGATTGACTTCGATGAAAAAGAACGCGCCGGTATCGGCGTCCTGCAGAAACTCAACGGTGCCTGCATTGACGTAATTAGCCTTGCCGCACAGCGCCAGCGCCGCAGCACAAATTTCCTGGCGCTGCGCGTCGTCCAGATACAGGGCCGGCGCCCGCTCGACGATTTTCTGATTGCGACGTTGCACCGTGCAATCGCGCTCGAAGAGATGGACGAGGTTGCCGTGGCTGTCGCCCAACACCTGCACTTCGACATGGCGCGCACGACGCACTAATTTTTCGAGATAGACCTCGTCGTTGCCAAAAGCGAGGCCTGCTTCCTTGCGCCCGATATCGACCAGCTCGTGCAGCGTATCGGCGCCCTCAATGACGCGCATGCCGCGGCCACCGCCGCCCCATGAGGCTTTCAACATCAAGGGATAGCCGATGCCGGCCGCGAGTCGTTCGACCGCAGCCGGCTCACGCGGCAAGGCAGCGGTCGCCGGCATCAAGGGCACGCCACTGCGGGCCGCCAGTTCGCGCGCTGCGATCTTGTTACCAAGCAGACGCATGACGTCTGGCGGTGGGCCGACGAAGATCAGACCCGCCGCGCCGCAGGCTTCGGCGAACTCGGGACTCTCGGCCAGGAAGCCATAGCCCGGATGGACCGCATCGCAACCTGCAGTCAGAGCGGTCTGCACGATCTCATCGATCTGCAGATAGGCTTGCACGGGCGTGCATCCCGCGCCGATCTGGTGCGCTTGTTCAACCTTGAAGCGATGCAGGGCGACGCGGTCTTCGTGGGAATAAATGGCGACACTATCGATGTCGAGCTCGGCGGCGGCGCGCATCACCCGGATGGCGATTTCGCCACGATTGGCCACCAGCAGTTTTTTGATGCGTTTCATTGCGCTTTGGGGTCCGTGGTCACGCACCAGTGACTAGTGGTTGGATAGGGCGACCGGTGCGCAGCGTTCAGGCGCTCGCGCTTCCTAGTATCACGTCGCGTGCAAGCATGCGAGCAAGAATTGTACCGCCCGCCGAGATAAGGCTGGCAACATTCGTCTGCTCAAGCTCGGCCGCGACTTGCGCGAAGATCTTGCGGCCCATGCGTCCGTCGCCCAGCATGATTAATTCCAGCAGCCGCGCAGCGGCGGGCTTCAGGTTGTTCCTTTTCATGATGACACTCCCTCCTCGAAGATCCGTATTTGAGTTGTCCTTGCCATCCGCGGGTGGTCAGTTGATAGCCCAGGCTTGGGCATCCATCCGAGTGCTGCCGCGGACTCTTCGCGAGGCGCATTGGAAAAGCTATCGGCCGCTAGTATATAAATCTAGGCGCGGGCTCCGGCCGGCATTGGCCACTAACAGACGGGATCGAAACGCGCACTGCGCGACTTGTTGCGGCACGCAGTCAAAAAAAACCCCGCAAGGCAATCTGCCGCGGGGTAACGCAAAGTAGAGCGTAACGCTATCGCTACGCAGGTGATGTTAGCTCGCGCGACCAACGCGACCTTGGGATTTTTTTCCGAAATACCTTAAGTGAGGGACTTAATCACCGATGCCGTACAAGAGCTTGATCGTCCTCGTCGTGCTACTGGTCGTGGCCCAAGGTGCGGGTGCCGACAGCGGCGCTGAGCCCGACGGCCGAGGTGACGACACGGCGACCGTTGCACGCTTCGAGAGCAAGGCACAGACGGGCGATGCGACTGCGCAAAACAACCTCGGCGTGCTTTACCTCAAGGGTCGAGGGGTGAGCCAGGACTATGGCCGTGCCCACGAACTCTTTCAGGCCGCCGCCGAGCAACATCTCCCTGGCGCGATGTTCAACCTCGGAACGGTCTACCTGCGCGGCTATGGCGTGGCGCCCGAACCGCTGCGCGCTATCGAATGGTTCCGGCGCGCCGCTGCGCTCGATGATCGCAAAGCGCAGTTCTTTCTCGGCGTGATATATACCCGCGGCCTGGGCGTGACCCCCGATCGGCGTTTGGCCAAGGAATGGTTCCAGCAATCGGCGCATGCCGGCATGGCGGCGGCACAGTTCAACCTGGCCATGCTTTATCTGCAGAGTCCAGGCCCGAACGAGGGCGAAACGGAAGCGCTCAAGTGGCTGGAGAACGCCGCCAAGCAGGGCTACAAACGCGCCAATCTGGCCATCGCCAAGCTCGATCTCAACCACAACGACGACCCGGCGCGACTGGCGCACGCGGCGACCCTGCTGCGCGAACTCGCCCATAGTGGCGACCCCGAAGGACAAATGCAGTTCGGTCTCATGAATTTATTTGGCAAGGGGCTGCCGCTGGACGAGGGCGAAGGACGCTTCTGGTTGCGCGAGTCCGCGCTGCAGGGTCTGGCGGCGGCCCAGCTCAACCTGAGCGCAGTTTACGCGCAGGGCATTGGCACCGCGAAGGATCCGGTCGAGGCCTACGCCTGGCTGACATTAGCCGCCGCGCAAGACGAAAAAATAAAACCGGCGCTGACTGAAATGGCGGCGCGCCTTAAGCCCGAGCAGCGCAGCCAAGCGCAGGCCATGGCCAAAGACCTGCAGGAGAAGCGCGCCGCCAGCGACACCATGCTGGAGTAAAGTCGACTAGGTTCAACGCGCCTGGCCGCGAGGACCCTTGCGCTACACTAGCGGTGGAGTTGCGCCTGCGACAAGCACTGAATCGGAATAAGATCATGGCCATCACGCTTCGCGTTCTTCTGCGCTACGCCTGCCTGCACAAGGGCGGACTCGCCGTGTTGCTCCTCACCAGCCTGGCAACGCCAGCGACTGACAGCAACACACGCCGCACGGGTCCCGAGGCCGATGCTGCCACGGTGACGGCGCCATCGCCGCGCCCTGCCGAGCAAACCAAGCAGTGCTACAACGGTTGCCAGCGGTGGGGGCAGATGTGCAACGTCGATCCACGCGGGGTCTATAAATGCCAACGGCGTTGCGAGAAATTCGGGGAAATCTGCGAGTGAACGACGTCACCGCAACGCCATGGTCTGCCATCGATTGCGTCATCCTCGACATGGACGGCACCCTGCTCGACCTGCACTTCGACAACCAGTTGTGGGGCGAACTGCTGCCGCGCCGTTATGCCACGCATCAGGACATCCCCTTGGACACGGCGCGCCAACAGGTTGCCCAGCGGCTGGAATCCCGGCGCGGCTGCCTGCCCTGGTATTGCCTGGAACATTGGAGTGATGCTTTCGGCGTTGACATGCATGGGCTCGAAGTCGAACTCGCACACCTGATTCAGCCGCGACCGGGTGCCGTCGATTTTCTCGCCTGGGTCAAGGCGCGCGGTGTGCGCCTGGTGCTCGCCACCAATGCCCATCCCGCCAGTCTTGAGCGCAAGCTGGCGGCGACCGGCATCGCACCCTACTTCACCGACATCTTCAGCGCCCACACCCTGGGTGCGGCCAAGGAAAGCAAAGATTTCTGGGATGCCCTCCAGGGTGAAGTCGGTTTCGATCGGAGCCGAACCTTGTTCATCGACGACAACGCTCAGGTGCGGACAGCCGCGCGCAGCTGGGGTATTGCCACTATGTACGGCATCACCCGGCCGGACAGCCATGGGCCGCAACAGCGCGCGGCGGACTGTCACTGTCTCGAAGATTTCGCCGAGCTGACGGGCAAGCCGGCCTAGACCGCGCGCATCCAGCTCAGATCAAAGACCGCACGGCCGTCACGTATTGCGCGCTGTTCGAAGCGCGTAAGTACCCGCTCACGTGGCCGCAGCGCCCACGCCTCGACACCCGCAAGGTTCAACCAGCGCCCATCGCCAGCCACCGCAGCGCGTACCTGCAGCGCGTAATCAGCGTCGTCGGTGGCGAAACGTACCCGGCCATGCCGTTTCAGGCGAGTGGCCAGCAAATCAAGCAATTCACCCTGCACCAGCCGGCGTTTGTGATGGCGCTTCTTCGGCCATGGGTCGGGAAAAAAGATATAGACCGCGTCGAGCGCGGCGGGCGGCAATGCCGCCAGCAACTCCAGAGCGTCGCCGTCGTAGACCCGCAAGTTGGCGAGCCCGCGCCGCGCGGCCTCATGCACGGTATGGCCCACGCCGGGCGGATGGACCTCGCTCGCCAGCACGTCCAGCGCCGGGCAGCGGGCCGCCAGGGCCAGCGCGTTGTCACCGTTACCGCTGCCGATCTCAAGATGCAGCGGCGCGCCACGCGGAAACACCCGCGCAACATCCGCACACAGCGCAGCGCAGCTAACCCGATAGCGCGGCAGCAGTTCGTCGAACGCGCGCTGCTGGGCGGCGGTCATGCGCCCGGCGCGGATCACGAAACTGCGCACCGAACGACGCGCTGCTGACTCCGACATGATGGACGGCTGTGCGCGGGTCAGGAAAAAAATGTGCCGTCGATGGGCGACGAGGCCGAGGCATAAGCGCGACGCGGCATGCGGCCAGCGCGATACGCTTCGCGGCCAGCCTCGACCGCTTTGCGCATGGCCGAGGCCATCAGTACCGGGTATTTGGCTTCGGCGATCGCGGTGTTCATCAAGATGCCATCGCAACCCAGTTCCATCGCAAGACTCGCGTCGGAAGCTGTGCCGACACCGGCATCGACGATGATCGGCACACGCGCGTTTTCAATGATGGTGCGCAGGGTGTAGCGGTTCTGGATGCCGAGCCCCGAGCCGATGGGTGCGGCGAGCGGCATCACCGCCACGCAACCGATGTTCTCAAGCTCTTTGGCGATGACCGGGTCGTCGCTGGTATAAACCATCACCTCGAAACCGTCCGCACACAGGGTGCGCGCAGCGACGAGTGTCTGTACTACGTCGGGAAAGAGGGACTTCGGATCGCCCATCACTTCGAGCTTGATCAGGTTGTGGCCGTCGAGCAGTTCGCGGGCAAGGCGGCAGGTGCGAACGGCCGATTCGGCGTCATAGCAGCCGGCAGTATTGGGCAGGATAGTGAATTCATCCGGCGAGATGATGTCGAGCAGGTTCGGCTCGCCGGCGTTCTGGCCGAGGTTGGTGCGCCGTACGGCGACCGTGACTATCTGCGCGCCGCTGGCGCGGATAGCGGCCGCAGTCTCGTCGAAATCACGGTACTTGCCGGTGCCGACCATGAGCCGTGAATGAAAGCTGCGGCCGGCGATGCGCAGACCATCATCGCCACTTGCGTTACTGGAATCGAGATTTGCCATGGCCTGCCCCGTAGTCGTTCGCGTGAGGGGCCGAGTATAACTGTTTGCGCTCAGCCACCGCCGATGGCGGCTACCACCTCGACGCGATCACCATCGCACAGTCGCTGCTCAAGATGGGTACTGCGCGGCACGATTTCGCCGTTCACCTCGACCGCGTAGCGACCGCGCACGGCGAGCAGCAAGATCAGATCGGTGATCGGAGTGGCGGCCGGCACTTCGCGGCTCTCACCGTTCAACGTGATTCGAATCGGGTTCGGCACCGGTGCCCCGCTATAGCGGGATCTTCATGCCCTCGCGGGCGATATGGCATTCCATGCTCGACTTTCGTTCGCGGATGATCTGCAGGCAATCGCGGTGGATGGCGGCGACCTGTTCGTCGTCGTAGGTCGGGTCGTGATGATACAGATAGAGGCAGCGCACACTTGCGTCGATGGCGAGATTGACGGTGTCC
>JANLSI010000084.1:0-9493 GCA_031362345.1 Pseudomonadota bacterium | reverse complement strand
ACCTGTTCGTCGTCGTAGGTCGGGTCGTGATGATACAGATAGAGGCAGCGCACACTTGCGTCGATGGCGAGATTGACGGTGTCCACATAGCAGGAATGTCCCCAACCCCGTTTGCGGCTGTAGTCGTGCGGCGTGTACTGGGCGTCGTGAACCAGGATATCGACCCCTTGGATAGCCGACACTTCCGAAGAGCGCTGTTCGCTGACCATACGCTCCAGCAATTCGTGCTCATCCTCGTCGAACTCGTGTATGCGCTTGGCTATCGAGGTCTTGAGAAATTGCACTTCGTTGTCGGAGACATAGACCACCGATTTGCCGGCTATCTGGAGACGATAACCGTAAGTGACGCCGGGATGGTGGACGTTGTAGTAACTAACGCCGATCGGGCCGTGGGCGAGACCACTGGCCTGGGGGTCGAGATACTCGATGTTGGCCATCCAGGTGCCGATTTCGACCGGGAAATAAGGTGCTTTCATCTGATCGGAAAGGCGCTGCTCGATATCCGCAGCGGTGTCGCCGGGCCCGAAAAACTTGATTTTCCAGGCGGGCGAAAAAGCCGGCTGGAAAAACGGCAGTCCACAGATATGATCCCAGTGATAGTGGGTGAACACCACCATCAGTTCGCGCAACTCGCTCTGCGCCATCAGTTCTTCACCCAGCGAGATGATGCCCGTGCCACCGTCGCACACCAGTAGGTAGTCGCCGCTGCGGATCTCGACACAGGAGGTATTGCCGCCGACGCCAAGATGGGACTCATGGGGCGCAGCGTAGGAGCCGCGCACGCCCCAGAAGCGCAGATAGCTATCGCTCATGGGGAGCCGTTGCCCATCCCGAGATATTTTTCAATGAGCAGGCGTATCGCCTTCTTGGAGATGGGCTTGGCCACAAATTCAAGCACACCGAGCTCCTTGGCCGCAGTACGGTCCTGGGCGTAATCCTTGGAGCTGATCATGACGGTCGGGGTGGTGGCGTGCAGTTCATTGCGTCGCAGTTCCTTGAGAAACGAATAGCCGTCCTTGTTGGGCATCATGACATTCAAGAACAGCAGGCTCGGCTGACGAGTGGCTAGAAAGCTCAACGACTCTTCGGCCGATGCATAGGCGTGAAACACGAGGTCCGCTTCGGCCGCAACCTGCTCGAAGAACGCCCGCATAGCCGCGCTGTCATCAACGAGAACGATGATGGGTTTGACTGTTTGCATGCGCTCTTGAAATCCGAATCTGCAAGTGCCCGTTCACGCCCTCAAATTCCGCTTTAAGCATTCTCTGTAACCATCTGAGATCCAGGCTATTGTAGACTACGGAGTCTGCGATATCCCAGGCTCATGAACAAGCGGAATTGTGAGCATCTTACCCGTTACACCAAGACTGTCGCGGGCGCTGTGTCACAGTGACGCGCTGATCACGGTTGCCGACAGCGAGGCAACGCCGGGCTTTGACCGCGCGCTCACACGCAATAGAATTCCGCCTTGTGCGGGTGTAGTTCAATGGTAGAACATCAGCTTCCCAAGCTGATTACGTGGGTTCGATTCCCATCACCCGCTCCAAAACTCACCGAACCTGGACCAATCGCCCAGTGAGCACCCAGGCCCTACCAGGCATCCGCAACAAGCAACTCGAGGCGCAGGCCCGAGCGCTATACAGCGACGCGCTGCCCTACCACAATTTCGACCATATTCAAGACACCTTGCAGTCTGCGGCGATGGTCGTCGAGCGCTGCCAGGAGGAGCACATCCGTATCGACGCGGAAGTGGTCTACTTCGCGCTGCTGTTTCACGACGCCGGCTACCAGGACGACCATCTGGCGCGCGGCTTCGCCACCAAAGAACGCTATTCAGCGGCGCTGGCCGAGCCGATCCTGCGTCATCATGGCGTAAGCCCCACCCAGCTGGAAAAGACGGTCGCCGCTATCCTGGCGACCGAGCGCGACGCGCTGTGTATCAGCGCCGAGCAGAAAGCGGTACGCGCGGCTGACCTATCGGGCCTCGCGGCGGACTACCCACGTTTTCTGCTGAGTTCCTTGCGCCTGAAGCGCGAGCACGAGCTGCTCTACGGCCGGGCCTTAAGTTGGGCGGATTGGCAGCGCACCTCGCGGGACGTGCTAGGCCATTACCTTACCCAGGAGATCCGTCTCACCAGCTATTTCCACGACGGCCACGGCGAATCGTCCTTTCACAAGGCGGTGCGCACTAATCTGAATCGTTTGTTGGCCGAACCTGGCGAACCCGCACTGAGCTGAATCGGACGCGGCGCCTCAAGGGCTGCCTGCGCCACCGATCTTAAGCACGATGAAGTCGGTCTTGTGCTCTTGCAGCTTAAGTCGCAGCGCGCGCATATCGTTGGCATCGGATAGCGGCCCGACGTGCACCCGGAACCACACGTCCTGACCGTTGATAACCACGCGCTGGATGTTGGCAGCGATACCCTGCATCGCCAGCCTAGCCTTGGCCTGATCGGCCTCCTCGTATTGCTTGTAGGAGCCGATCTGCAGCACATAGGCGCCGCGCTCGGCGCTTGCAGCAGGCGCGGCGGCCGGCTTGTCCTTGTTGATCGTCGCGACGTTCTTGTCGTTCTTTTCGTCCTTTTCGACCTTCGCGCTCTGCTGTTGCTGGTCTTCCTTTTCCCAATCCTGCACCGGCACTTCCATCTCCGGCAGGATTTTGTAGAAATCGAATTTCGGACGCGGCGGATCCAGATTGGCCTCAGCGCTCTCACCGAGCGGTGGGTCGTTGACCCGTGGCGCTTCGACCTTGGCATCGACGCCCGCTACTTGCGGCGGTGACGACGCGGGCGGGGAGACCTTCGCGTTCCACATATAGACCGCCAGCGCGACCACCAGGCCCAGCCCCAGTCCGGTGACGAAGGACACCCAACTGCCGAGCGGCGCCGGCGCCTTGGGCGCGCGTGGGCTGGCGTGCTTATAGTCTTTGGCGGCCATTGCGGCGTTACATCTCGCGCGGTGCGCTGACGGCGAGCAGCACCAGGGCATTGGCGATGACCTGCCGCACGGCATCGATCAGGCGCAAACGGGCCCAGCACACGCCGACATCATCGACGAGCACTTTGTGGCCGTTGTAATAGGCGTGGAACTCGGTAGCCAGCTCGCGCAGGTAATTGGTCAACTGGTGGGGCTCAGCAGCGCTCGCGGCACCCGCCACCACTTCCGAAAAGCGCGCTAGCACGAGCGCCAGACGGCGTTCCGGCGCTTCGCGCAGAAACTCGGCAAGGCGCGCACCGGCCGGCGCTGCGATAGCTGTGCGTGGGCCTGCCTGGCGGAACACACTGCAAATGCGCGCGTGGGCGTACTGCACGTAGTAGACCGGATTGTCATTGCTTTGCGCGGTCGCCAAATCGAGATCGAATTCGAGATGCTGATCGGCGCGACGCATGACATAGAAATAGCGCGCGGCATCGACCCCGACTTCATCGACCAGCCATTTGAGCGTGACGAACTCACCAGCGCGGGTCGACATCGCGACCTTCTCACCGTCGCGCAGCAGGGATGCGAACTGCACCAGCACCACGTCGAGCTGCTCGTCGTTCAGGCCCAGCGCCTTCAGCGCCGCGCGCACGCGCGGGATATAGCCGTGATGATCCGCGCCCCAGATGTTCACGACGCGCGCAAAACCGCGCGCAAATTTCTCACGGTGATAGGCAATGTCGGCAGCGAAATAGGTCTTCAGGCCGTTGTCGCGAACAACGACGCGATCTTTCTCATCGCCGTAGTCGGTCGAGCGGAACCATTGCGCGCCGGCTGCCTGATAGATGAACCCGGCCTCCACGAGTTCGGCAATGGCGGCGTCGATAGCACCATTGCGCGTGAGCGATGCTTCGGAATACCAGCAATCGAATTCGACGCCGAAACCGCGCAGATCGGTCGCGATCCCGGCGAGGATAAGCTCCTTGGCGTAGTCGCGTACGCGATTGAAGACCTCGCTACCGAGGGCGGCGCGCGCGGCCGCGATCGCGTCGTCGAGATAGCGTTCCTGATCGGCACTGGCAGTAGCCGGCGGCACGCTGTCGGCGCTGCGCAGCAGTGTTTCACCTTCGCGTTCGCGCAAGGCACGCGCGATATCTTCGATGTAGGCGCCGCGATACGCTTGCGCCGGAAACGGCACGTCGCGCGCGAAGGATTGCAGATAGCGCAGCCACACGCTGAGCGCCAGGATGTCCATCTGGCGGCCGGCATCGTTGACGTAATATTCGCGTTCGACCTGATAGCCGCTCGCGACGAGCAGATTGGCCAGCACCGAGCCGATAGCGGCGCCACGACCGTGACCGATATGCAGCGGCCCGGTCGGATTGGCCGATACGAACTCGACCTGCACGCGGGCACCGCCGCCGCTGTTGTTGCGGCCGTAAGCTGCGCCAGCCTCGCTCACCTGTCGCACGACATCGAACACCACGTCCTCGGCGACCACGAAATTGATGAAGCCCGGCCCCGCCACCTCGCAGCGACTGATGAGCGGCAAGGCGCTGAGTTCGGCGGCGATGGCGCTTGCCAGTTCGCGAGGCGGCTGGCGACCGGCCTTGGCCAACAGCATGGCGACATTGGTACTGAAGTCGCCATGGGCCTCGAACTTGGGTGTTTCGATCTGGTAATCGGGCGAAACGGGCGACGCTAGGGTGCCGGCCTGGCGCAAGCGTTCGATGACGCCGTCGATGGCCGTACGCAGAAGTGCTTTCAAGGTCTTCTCTCGGGGGTGCCCGGGGGATCAAGCGCGGATTCTATCCGCTCCGTCGCGCGCGCGCGACGCAGAGCGGCAGCGAGACTGTTACAGAGTGTCCTGCGGATCGATGTCGATGGCCGCGCGTACCCGTGCCTTGGCCGCCATTTCGTCGAGCGCCGGCAATGCCACGCGCAACAGACGGCCAATGTCGAAACGCTGCGCGGAGCGCATCACCATCAAGGCCCGATAACGTCCCTGGCGGCGCTCCATCATGGCCGGCAGCGGATAGCTCAAGTCGAGTTCAGCCGGCGCCTGGGCTAACAGCAAACGACGCGCCTCGCCCAGGAATTTAAGCGCGGCGGCCGGCTGTGCGGATTCCGCGCGCAAAATAGCCATCGCGCCATAGGGCGGTAACGCTGCCTCACGCCGCTGTGCGAGCGCCTCTTGCGCATAGGCCTCATAGCCCTCGTCGATGATTTGACGTAGCACCGGATGATGGGGCTGATGGGTCTGGACCAACACACGGCCCGGAAGATCGGCGCGCCCGGCCCGGCCCGCGACCTGAATAATCAGCTGGGCGAGGCGTTCCTCGGCGCGGAAATCCAGCGAATAGAGCCGGCTGTCGGCATCGACCACGCCCACCAGGGTGACGGCCGAGAAGTCCAAGCCCTTAGCCAGCATCTGCGTGCCAATCACGATGTCGACCTCGCGCGCGTTGATGGCCGTCAGCATCTCGCGCAGCGCGTCTTTGCGCCGCGCCGTGTCGCGGTCGATGCGACACAGCCGCGCGTCGGGAAAAAGCTCGGCGACCGCTTCCTCGATGCGCTCAGTGCCCAAGCCCATCAAAGCAATTTCGGGCGCCTCGCAGCACGGTACACCGGCGCTGCGCGACCATTGACGGTCGCAATGGTGGCAGCGCGCGGCATCCGCGCTCTTGTGATAAACCAAGAAAGCGTCGCAGCGATCGCAGCGGCGCGGCGCGCCGCAGTGCCGACACATCAGCAAGGGTGAATAACCGCGTCGGTTGAGAAACAACATGACCTGCTCGCCGCGGGTGAGGCAGGCACGGATGGCCGAGATCAGGTGCGGACTCATGCCGGCCGTCAATTCCAGCCCGCGCACGTCCAGGCATTCGATCACTGGCATGAGCGCGCTGCCGGCGCGGGCACGCAACACCGTGCGCAGATACTTGCCGCGCTCGACGTTGGCGAGGGTTTCCAGCGACGGCGTGGCCGAGCCCAGCACCACCGGCAGGTCGGCGTTCTGCGCTCGGACCAGCGCGATGTCTCGTGCCGAGTAGCGGAACCCGTCCTGCTGCTTATAAGAAGGATCGTGTTCTTCGTCGACCACCAGCAGACCGAGGTGGGGCATCGGGGTCCACACCGCCGAGCGCGTGCCGATCAGGATGCGCACCCCGCCCGTCGCGCAAGCAGTCCAGGTCAGCATGCGTTGCCGTTCGCCGAGCCCGGAATGCAATACCCCCACCGCCGTGCCGAAACGCCGACGAAAGCGCGCCACCAACTGTTCGGTCAAGGCGATTTCCGGCACCAGCACCAGGGCCTGCGCGCCGCGCGCGAGGCAATCGGCGATGGCCGCCAGATAGACCTCAGTCTTGCCGCTGCCGGTCACGCCGTGCAGCAAGACGGCACCGAAGCGGCCGCCTGCGGCGATGATGGTCTGCGCGGCAGCGTGTTGTTCGACATTGAGTTCGGGCGCGGCGCCGGTGACGCAGGACGGGCGTGCAGACGCGGCCTCGGCGAGCAGGCCGCGGGCCAGCAGACGTTTCACGACCGTCCGCCAGCCGAAGTCGACCTCGGCGAACAGCCTCGCACCGCCCGCACCGCCGGACAGTCGTTCCAGCACTTCGCGTTGGCGCGTCGCACGCATCTGCCCGTCGGCCAAGGCCGCGACGCCAGCAGCGGTCAATTGCCACGCGTCAGCATTCACCACCGGCAGGTCACGGTGGCGCCGCAGCCACACCGGCAGCATATTACCGAGCACGTCGCCGATCGGATGCTGATAGTAGGCTGCCGCCCAGTGCGCGAGGGCCAGCGCATCGGCGTCAAACACCGGCGCCGCATCGAGTACCGCCTCAATGGCCTTCAGGCGGGCGTGGTCGATAGTGCTGCCATCCTTGCGTTCTAGCGCGATGCCAATACGTCGCGCCCGACCGAAAGGCACCATCACCCGCTGTCCCGGCAGTGGCGCCAGCTCACGCAGGGCGTCGGGCAGCAGATAATCGAAAACGCGACGCAGGGGCGTAAATAGCGCGACACTGACGATGTCCATGGTGAGAGTGACCCGATTCAAGGGGCGGCTAGCGCATAGGTCGAGGCGGCGCGTGCCAGGCGCCATTTCGAGGCCGACGTCAGTAGTCAGCCGCAGCGCGCCCGGCGAACTCGCCGGTGAATACCACGCCACTGTCGAGCAGCGCCTCAAGCGCCGCGCCGTCGACGCGCTGCATCGGCCGACCGTCGATGGCGCTGAGAGGGTGGCGAGGGTTGTGCGCTGGCAGAACCGTCAATTCGAAGGCCTCCTTGTACAAGATAAGCGCGATCTGCACCGCACGCTGCGGCCCCGCCACGCCGGCCAAACGCAACTGCCTGTCGATCAGTTGATAGCTAAATCGGCGCTCAAGCAGGAAGCGCGTGACGGCCTCGAATTCGTCGCAACGCAGATACACGCTGATGGGCGTGAACTCGCAAGCGGTGCCATATAACACCGGCCCGGCCAGTACCGGCTGGAAGGGCGTCAACAGCCGTAAGGCCATGAGCGCCATGCTGCGCAGGTGGGTGATGCGGGCAGCGTGTTCGACCGCATCGAAAAGCTGCAGGTACTCGACCAGGGCGCGGTGCAATTCGAGATTGTCCGGCAGGTCGCGACTATGCTCGGCGCCAAGCTCGCGCGCAGCTTTGCGGCGCGCGCTGTCGAAATCGGGCTCACCACCCTCCACCAGCAGGCGTGCCGCGCGGTTGGCGATCTCAGCGCGCGCGACCCCTGCCGGGTGTTGCCTGCGACCCATGCGCTGCCGGCCGTTCAGAAAATCTGCTCGGCAGCGGTGCCGCCGGTCTGCTCGCTACCCTGCTGTGCCGGTATGAAACTGTCCAAACCGCCACCGCTGCTACCACTGCCCGGCATGTCAGCCGCGCGGAAGGATTCAAAAATGGCATGGGGATCATTTGCGCCTGCCAAGCGTCCGGTATCGGGATCAATACGCACAGTGACCACGCCGGCTGGCTGCTCGAGTTCGGTTTCTGGTACGTCCGCCAGAGCCACACGCATGTAGTCCATCCACACCGGCAGCGCTGCTTGGGCACCGGTCTCACGCTTGCCCAAGGGCGCGACACGGTCGAAGCCGACCCACACGGTGGTCGCATTGCGGCCATTGAAGCCCGAGAACCAGGCGTCCTTCTGGTCGTTGGTTGTACCGGTCTTGCCGGCGAGGTCCTGCCGTTGCAGCTCACGCGCACGAGTCGCGGTGCCGCGTTTGATCACGTCCTGCAAAATGGAATTCATAATCCAAACGTTTTCCGCCGCGACCACACGCGGCGCGAGATTGGCCGGCGGCGGCTGCTGCATGCCGCGTAAAGCCTCGATGTCGGTCGGTTCGCCATCGCCATCCAGTGCCAGCGCCTCGCATTCATGACACACGGTGGGTGGGGTAGCTTGGTAAATCTCGACCCCCTCGGCGGTCTCGATACGCTGCACGAAATAGGGTTCGATCTTATAACCACCATTGGCCAGTACCGCGTAGCCACGCACCAGCTCAAAGGGCGTAACTTCGCCAGTACCGAGTGCAAGCGACAGATTTGCCGGCAGCTCGTTGCGTTTAAAGCCGTAGCGTTGCGCGAAATCCAGCGCGTATTTGACGCCGATGGCACGCAGCAGCCGTATCGACACCAGATTACGCGACTTGGTCAACGCCTCACGCAAGCGCATCGGGCCGAAATAATTGCCTGAATAGTTCTCCGGCCGCCAGGCGTTCTCAAGACCCACGGCTTCGAACACGATTGGCGCATCATTGATGAAACTCGCTGCAGTGAAGCCCTTGTCCAGCGCCGCCGAATAAATGAAGGGCTTGAAATTCGAGCCGGGTTGGCGACGCGCCTGGGTCACACGATTGAACTTGCTGTGCTCGAAATCGAGTCCGCCGACCAGCGCCAGCACCTTGCCATCACTGGGATCGAGCGAGACCAGTGCGCCTTCCACGGCCGGCAGTTGCGCCAATGCCCAATAGCCGCTGGCGGCAACGCTGCCCGCCAGCTTGGCGTCGGCATCCGGAGCGACCCATCGCACGCGCACCACGTCACCCCGTTGCATGAGATCCGCCGCCTTGCTTGGCGCCGCGCCAACGCCATCCTCCGACAGGTATTTGCGCGCCCAGCCCAGACCTTCCCACGGCAAGGTGATCACACCCGCACTATCGTGGAAGACCACCACCTGGCGGTCCTGCACCGTCAAGACCAAGGCCGGTTGTAGCCCGGCCGACTCCGGATACTTGGTCAGGATCTTGTGCCAGTTCGCGGTGTCCTCCTGCGGCGCAAGGACAAGCTTGGCTTCAGCGCCTCGATAGCCGTGGCGACGGTCGTAGTCGAACAAACCCGCCCGCAGCGCACTGGCGGCAGCGTTTTGCAACGTGCTTGGCACGGTGGTGATGACGCGGAAGCCGCTGGTATAAGCCGCGTCGCCATACTTACTGAGCATGAAATCGCGCACCATCTCGGCGACGTGCGGCGCCGGCACTTCGACAGCCTGACCGTGCCACTGGGCATTGACCGGCGCGTCGACCGCTGCCGAATACTGCGTCTGGTCGATGTAGCCGAG
>JANLSI010000050.1:0-2377 GCA_031362345.1 Pseudomonadota bacterium | reverse complement strand
GGCCATGTGGCCATCGATACCGACACCGGCAAGATGCTCGATCCCGAGCTGCCCCATATGCGCGCGAGCGAAGCGCTAGCTGCGGCCTTCCCCCGTCTGCCGGGCGATGTGGTGGTTTACACCGAATCGCGCCACGCCGGGCAGGCCGAGGACGCTGCCGATGAATTGACGCGCCGTCTGCGCGCACGTGTTGATATCGCCCATGCCATCGCTCAACCCGGCGGTGGTGAGTTTTTCGCGCGCAACGGCCTGCTCTATTTGAGCACCGAGGAGCTGTGGGATCTGTCCGATCGTCTGACCCAGGTCGAGCCGCTGCTCGGCGCGCTGGCCAACAACCCCAGCTTGGCGGGGCTGCTCGATGCCTTGTCGCTCGGCCTGCAAGGCGAACTCGACGATAACCAGCGCACGCAGCTGGCCGGCATGTTCGACAAACTCAGCATGGCGCTTGAGGGTTACGCCCATGGCCAGGCCGAAGCGGTGCATTGGCGCGACGAATTGTTTGCCGGCATGGGCAGCGCCGGGCCCCATCGCGCCTTCGTGCTGATCGA
This sequence comes from Pseudomonadota bacterium, assembly GCA_031362345.1. GTDB lineage: Bacteria > Pseudomonadota > Gammaproteobacteria > JADJYF01. The sequence goes on along the minus strand of JANLSI010000050.1, from coordinate 1,829 downwards.
CCCTGCCCACAGCGGCGACAGTTTCCGCCCGACCGACAAGGCCATTGCCGAACTGCATACGCTGCTCGCCGACATCGCACCGGCCTTTGCCGGTGTGCGTTTCGAAGTGACCGGCAGTGAGGCCATGGACGGCGAAGAACTGGTGACCGTGGCGCAGGATGCCTCGCTCACCACCAGCCTGTCCTTCGTCGCCGTCGCCCTGGTGTTGGTATGGGGCCTCAACGCCGCGGGCCTGGTGGTGGCGGTCTTGATCACGCTGGCCTGTGGTTTAGTCTGGACGGCGGCCTTCGCCACGGCCTGCGTCGGCAGTCTGAATCTGATCTCGGTGTGTTTCGCGGTGCTCTTCATCGGTATGGGTGTCGACTTCGGCATTCAGTTCGCAATGCGTTATCGCGAAGAACTGGTGGCGGGTCCCGATCGCGTGCAGGCCTTGGCCGCCGCCGCGCAGGGCGTCGGCGGTGCCTTGGTCCTGGCTGCGGTCGGCGCCGCCATCTGCTTCTTCGCCTTCGTGCCGACCAGTTATCTGGGTCTCGCCCAACTCGGTGTGATCGCCGGTTTCAGCATGGGCGTGGCGCTGGTCGCTAATCTCACGGTGTTGCCGGCGCTGCTTAGCTTGCTGCCCGCGCCGCGCCCGCTGGCACGCCGCGCCGAACGCGATAGTGAGGCGCAGTCCGGTGCATTGGCCCGTTTCGTCACCCATGGGCAGCGGCCCATCGTCGCGTTCGCGCTGGCCGCCGTCGTGAGCGGCGCGGTGCTGTTGCCGCGCGTCGAGTTCGATCTCAATCCGCTTAATCTGAAAGACCCTCACAGCCCCGCAGTCGAAGCCTGGCACCGGCTGGCGACCAGCGTCGACAGTTCGCCCTATACAGCCGATGTGTTGGCGGCGTCGCTGGACGATGCGCTGAAACGCGCCGCGCGCCTGCGCCAACTGAAAGAAGTCGACAAGGCCGTCACGCTGGCCGATTACGTGCCCGCCGAGCAAAGCGAGAAACTCGAAATTATCGATGGCATGCGTGCCTCTTCCGGCGCTGTGCTGGCGGGCAAGGCTTCGGGCACGGCGCCCTCGGCAGAGGCCGAAGCAGCGGCAGTTGAGCGGCTACTGGCGGGCATCGCTGCGGCGGCACCGACCCTCGGCGAGGGGGCATTGAAAAACAGTGCTGCGCGTCTGAGCCAGGCCTTCGAACAATTGCGCAAGGCTGGTGGCTGGCCGCAGCTTAGCCTGCCAGCAGTGCGTGCCGTGCTGCTGGGCGATCTGCCCCAGGCAATTACCCGTCTCGGTCAATTGCTCGAAGCCCGACCCGTGGCATTGAAGGATATTCCCGCCGATACCGCCCAACGCTATGTGGCCGCCGACGGGCGCGCGCGGGTCGAGGTCTATCCGCGCGAAAACCTCAACGACAATGCCGCCATGCGCCGTTTCGCCGCCGCCGTCACCGCTCTCGAACCCCAGGCTACCGGCGCGCCGGTCGAACTGGTGGCCGGCAGTCACGCCGTCATCCAGGCCTGTGTCGAAGCCTCGGTGCTGGCGCTGATACTGACCGTCATCATGCATGTCTTGGTCTTGAGCAGTGTGCTTGACGCGCTGCTGGTAGCAGCGCCGCTGGTGCTCGCCATGCTGCTCACCGTCACCACCTCGGTGCTGTGCGGCATTCCACTCAACTTCGCGAATATCATCGCGCTGCCGCTACTGATCGGACTGAATAATGCCTATGGCGCCTACCTTGTCATCCGCCGCAACCATGCCCGCGATATCCGTCACCTGCTCGACACCAGCACGCCGCGCGCGGTGCTGTTCAGCGGTCTGACCGCAGTGGCGTCTTTTGGCACGC
>JANLSI010000047.1:0-1688 GCA_031362345.1 Pseudomonadota bacterium | reverse complement strand
TGCGCCGCCGGGCTTACGTATTTGGGGTGGCGCGACCGTCGAGGCCAGCGACCTCGCGGCCCTGTTGCCGTGGCTCGACTGGGCCTATGCGGAACTCGCTGCCAAGCACACCGGCGCCTGAGCGGCGCCTGACGGAGTAATCACCCATGTACAAGGTATTCGTTGCAGACCAGCTGTCGGCCGAAGGTATCGCCGCGCTCAAGCAATATCCTGAAATCGAAATCGATTTTGCTGCCGGCTTGACGGTTGCCGAGGCCATTCCCCACGCGCGCGAGGCCCACGCCATCATCGTGCGCAGCGCCACCAAGATCAAAGGCGAGCTGCTGGCTAGCGCGACCAAGGTTAAAGTGATTGGTCGTGCCGGTATTGGTGTCGACAATGTCGATCTCGACGCCTGCACCGAGCGTGGCATCGTGGTGTTGAACACGCCCGATGCTAATGCCACTACTACCGCTGAACTGGCTATTGCCCATCTGTTCTCGTTGTGCCGCAGTCTGCCGGCCGCCGACGCCTCGGTGCGTGCTGGCAAATGGGAGCGCAACAGCATGGTCGGCACCGAAGTGTCGGGCAAAACCGTTGGCATCGTCGGCTTCGGCACCATCGGCCGCGTGTTTGCCGAGCGCGCGCGCGGTTTGAAAATGCGCGTGATCGGTTTCGATCCTTTCGTCACCGAAGCCACCTTTGGCGAATACGGTGTGGAGAAGGTCGACCTCGACATCCTGGTTACGAGTGCTGATTTCATCAGCTTGCATTGTCCGGTCACCAAGGACACCCGCGGTCTTCTCAATCGTGAACGCCTGACTGCGATGAAAACGGGCGCCCGTCTGATCAACTGCGCGCGCGGTGGTCTGGTGGACGAGACGGCACTGATTGAACTGGTCGCTGCTGGCCATCTAGCGGGCGCCGCGCTCGATGTCTTCGACGAAGAGCCACCGCCTGCCGATTCGCCCTTGTTCAAGCAGCCCGGCATCCATTTCACGCCGCATCTCGGCGCCTCGACTCACGAGGCCCAGACCGCGGTCGGCATCGAGATAGCACACCAGATTGCCGCTTTCCTCATCCGCAATGAGGTGATCAACGCAGTCAACGTGCCGAGCATGGCGCCGGACAAACTGGCCAAGCTTGAGCCCTATATGGATTTGGCGCGCAAACTCGGTCGCCTGCTGTGCCGCATGTCAGAACAGCCCTTGAGTGCGGTGGAAGTCGGCGTGTTCGGTGCCGCCGCCAATCTCAATGCCCATCCGATCGCGAGCGCGGCCATGGTGGGCCTCTTGTGCGAGCACCACGCAGTGCCGGTCAATCAGATCAATGCCATCCATCTCGCACGCCGTCAGGGCATCACGATCACCGAAGTGAGCTCGGCCGATTCCCGTGACTATGTGTCGCTGGTGCGTATCACCGCCAAGAACGGCAAGCAGACCATCTGCCTGGAAGGCACGCTGTTCGACGAGCGTCACCCACGGTTGGTAAGGGTTAACGACTACGAAGTCGAAACGGCCTTGGAAGGACACTTGCTGTTCACCCGCCACGCGGACAAACCAGGCGTGGTCGGCGCGCTGGGCGACATTCTCGGTCGCGAAGGCATCAACATCTCGCGTATGCAGGTCGGTGTCGCCAAGGGCAGCGACCGTGCCATCGCGGTGCTCGGCGTGTCTCAGGCATTGGAGCAGAAGACGCTGGATCTGTTG
>JANLSI010000017.1:0-6707 GCA_031362345.1 Pseudomonadota bacterium | reverse complement strand
CCGATGGTCGCGACATTGGTATTGGAGCGCACTGTGTAAAGCGCGAGCAGGTGCTCAGAATCCTCAAAGCGCCACAGATAATTGCCGGAGATCACTTCCACTTCGTCGGGCGTGATGGGCGAGAACTGATAGGCGACGCCGATACTGTGTTCGCGCTGCCAGAGGTTATCGTAATGAAGGGCAGCGTTGATGCGCAGACGCGTGGTATCGGCGCTATAGCGATCGTTCATTTCCAGACTGCCGTGCAGTGGTAGGGTGTCCTTAACTTTCAGTTCGACATCGAGCTTGCCCGGCGTGCGACTGGGCTTCAGCACCGGTGTGATGCTGCGATCGTTGGACATCTGGGAAAGCGCTGCGAGTTCGCGCTGCACCTGAGACAAATTGGGCACCTGCCCGCTAGCGAGCGACGGCACCTTGCTCTTGATGCGGCCCAGCGAGAAGTAGCGCGAGCCGGTGACTCGCAGCTGCCCCACTTTGCCCTCGGTGACCTTGAGCACCACCACGCCGTTGTTGACGTCCTGCTCGGGAATATCGACGAATACGCTGCCGAAGCCACGATCGTGATAGAGCGTCTCGAGTTGTTTCTGGGCATTGTTGACGTCTTGGATGGTCTTGCGCTCGCCGAGGTGGCCATAGACCGCGCGCTCGACGTCCTCGATCGGCAAGAGGGTATTGCCTTCGACGTGGAACTCAAGGATATCGAAGCTCGCCTGTACACTGCTTGCCGCTGCATCGGTCGCTGGCGCCTCGTCACTCCCCAGCACTGCGGCGTCGACCAGGGGCGACAGCGCCAGCAGCGCGGCAAGTGCCCACCGGCTCAAGATTAGATCGCTCATCACTCGCCGAAGCCGAGAAACTCGACTGTGATGGACGACACCATAGACTTGCCGAGATCCTTGACGGCTGAATCGCGGTCCTTGAACGAGTCCGACGCGGCGTCGGCCGCCGCACTGCTGGCACTGCCCGCCGCCGCGCTGGCGCCCGCCAGTCCGACCGGCACACTGACGGCGGCACTCGGCACACCCGTCGACACACCGCCGACACTGATGTTGTCAGCGCCCAGTACCGCCGTTGCGGCGATGGTCAAGTTGCCGGCCGAAGCGATACCCGCGTCGCCGGCATCGACAATGCCCGCTGGCGCAAACAGGAAGACATTGCCCGGTGCACGGCCGGCGGTACTGACCGCCGCCTGGATGCCGCTGCCCGCCACTGCGGGCGGGAATGTCGTGATGACATTGCCCTGCGCATCGAAGCTCACCACCGGCGGCGGAATGGACAGTGCCGATTTCGCACCGCGCCCGGCGTCGATATTGCCGCGCGAAGACCAAATCAAAATGCTGCCGCCATCGAGCGCGAATACCCGTGAGCTATTGACCAGGAAGTCACTCGCCGAGAAGGCGTTCAAATCGCCTGCGCGCTGGATGACGGTACCGACTTCAGGCTCGTCTTTCTGTTTGACCAGGCCGGTCACTGCGGCAGCGCCAGCGTTAACCAATCCATAGGGCGCGAGCAGATTGATGTCGCCGCCGTCGAGTGTCGTGATCCGGCTCAACAGCGAAATGATGTCGCCACGGCCGCTTTTGCTTGGGAATAGCGTCTCGATGGCCTTGAAGCCGCGCGAGTAATCGCTGGCGGTTTTGCCGGGCTTCGATGCCGCCACGCCCGATTCCTTGATCTCGTTCATGAAGGCCGTCGTGATGAATTCGCGCTGGGTGTCGAGTGACAAGGCGCGGAAGCGCTCCACTGCCGTGCCGCCGCCCGCTTCCCCACGTTGCTCGAGGAAAGCCCGCAAGCGCTGGTCGTAGAGGTGGCTGTCTTGGAAATAGCGCTTGATGAACGCGCCATAGTCAGGTCCGCTCGCCAGGCCCGCCATCACCGTTAGCGACCCTGCACCCTCGGCAAGCGCGGGATTGAACAGGCGGCCCTGGCTGAACACGCCGTAACTGGACGTACCCAGATCGACATCGCGCCCAGCCAGTACGTCGAAGTGCCCGGCACCGTTGAACTCGAAGCGCGCTGGGTTCGCCTTCAGTGTGCCTAGCGTCGGATTACGCAAGGTTGAGAACACCACGTCGCGACCGGCATGGACCACGGTGCGATGGCTCGCGCTCACGTGCTGCCCTGTATAGGACAGGTTGACGATGTCTCGGCCCGCTTCAATCAAGGCCTGCTTGGACAGAGTGATGTGCAATTGATGGTCCGAGTTCGAACCGATATCGCCATGGCGGGCGATGATGCGCGCGACCTGGCTATCGCCACGATGTAAGGGGCTGTCGCCATGGCCGATGCCCGGGACATCGGACTTCAAGGCATTGTCGAATCCGGTTAGAACTTCGAACGGCCGAGCAAGCGAGGGGATCTGCGACGGATCCATATCCGTCAGGCGGATACGCGCATCGGCACTCGGCGTGCGCAAGCTGCCGTCGGCCAGCAGATCCAGCTGTCCTCTTGCCGCAGGTGCGAGTACCAAGGAATTACTCACCACCACATCGCGGCGCAAACTGCTGGCCAGCAACGTGCCCGGCGCCAGCGTCAACGCCGCAAGGATGTCTGAATCCGTTACGCCGGCGACATGACCGCGCAGCACCACGTCACCGCTCAAGGCACGAATATCGACACTGCTGTCCGGTGCATAGGTCGAAAAATAAACTGGGTCGGGGGTCCCGAAACCTTCGGCGCTCTGGGTCGGTGAGACCGGCGTCATGGTCGGATTGAAGATCGACTCCAGCTCGACCCCACCGCGCGCCGACAGTTCGAAGCGGCCGTCGCCGAGTTCCAGTACCGGCGCGAAAGCAGCGCTCGGCGATTTCGCGATCTCGCCGTCGGCGTGAATGCGAGCGCTGCCGCGACCGAGCAGGAACATGCCGCCGCGAATGCTGCCGCCGACATCGATATCCAGAATGCCGCCGCCGTCTACCGCGACCCCATCGCCACCCACACTGGGTTGGCCGGTGGTCGGCAACACCACCGTCAGATTGGATAAACCACCTTCGCTCGTGATCGAGACCTTGCCACCGCCGAGGGCGCCTATGCCCTGACGGAAGGCGCTGGCATTGACTGCCCAAGCGGTCGGCACGGGCAGGCCGATCTGCGCATTGTCACCACCGATGCGCGATAACCAGTCGGGTAGCACACCGCTCGCCACGCCCTGCACGCCAGCGCGGGCATCGATGCGAATATTGCCGCCGTCGGTCAAGTAATCGGCTCGAATCAAGCCTTCGCTAAACACCGGATCGAAAGAACCGGCACCGCGATTCTCACCCATGGTGTAGATCGTTGAGCCCTCGCCAAGCAGACGCAACTGACCGCCCGTCGCAATGGCAATCGAGCCCGACCCAGTACGTATCTGGTGATCGGCCGCCACCAGCAGATTGCCGGTCACGCTCACTGCATTCAGATCAGCGCTGCCCAGCTCAGCGCCGGCGCTCAAACGGTAGCTCCACGATGGTCCGCGCTTGACGGCCTCGCGTTCGCTGTAGATCTCTGGCGGATCTGAATCCGGAACGGCGAATGCCTCCAGGGCGATACCGTCGCTCAAGCTGCCATTGATGAGCAGATCGCCCCGCGCGCGCAGCGTCAGCACGCCCGCTTCGCCAGCGAAACGTTGCGACAAAAGGTCGAGGTTCGAAGCCAAGGTGAGATTGCCGGGGCTGTCGATCTCTATGCCCGGCACGACGTGGAAGTTGGATGTCCCGGCGCGGCCAAGCCGCGCTTCGATCGCCCCAGCGCTAGCCATAAAAGCATCGGCATCGTTCAGCGCGCCACCCATCATCGTGCCAACGTCGGTGCCGCCGTAGGTCTTGAAACCTTCAAGGTCAATACGGGCCGCACCGGCGATGGTGGTCGCCGCCGCGTCGACCGCGACTTCGTTTTCGGTGGTGCCGACGCGCGGCGCACGCAGCAGCACCGTGCCCGTATCGCGCCGTATTGCCGCGCCGCGCCCATTGGCTTCATCGGCGGTGCCGGCCACGTCGATGCCGACCCCACTGGCGGTCCGCCGCAGATCAAGACGACCATGGGTCGTACTTAGACTCACGACACCCCCCAGCTGGCCGACACCGCGCGCCGCAGCGGACAGCCGCGCGCTGCCTTGCAGGGTGAGATCTCCGTGGGCGTTCAGCGCGATGCGTCCCGCTTCGGTGCCGCTCGCGTTGATACTGCCGAACACATCGATAGCGCCGGCATCGGTCGTCACGCGCACATCGTGGGCCGTAATCACCGATCTTTCGGCGAGCGTAATGTCACCGCTGCGCAGTCGAAACGCCCGCGTACCGGTGAAGCCCGCATCATTGAGCGCGTCATTCAAGCGCGAGAAATCTGTCTTTGGCCCGAGCGCCAGCGCGTCGAGTGCAAATGAGCCGCCGCGCTGTTGACCCGATCCCCTAAGCCTCGCATCGGTGTCGATAGTGACCGCACCCTCGCTTGCCATCAGCGCCACACGCCCACCCCGAGCGTCGCCGCTGCCGGACACGTCGAACAAGGCTCGCGCGGCGATATCGATGTCGCCGTGGGCGGCCAGCAGATCGATCTTTCCGCCCTGCACGCCCACCTGCTTGTCGCCAAATATTTCGCGCGTCGCGGCAACATCGATCACCGCGCCGCGCCGGACCTGGATACCCTTCGTACCGCTGGCGGTCAGGTCCAACTCGCCGGCGGGCAAGGCCACGCGGCCACCGAAATCGATGTCCTGCGCGCTGACCGCAATGCGGCCGCCTAGCGAACTCAAGGCCGGCAACGTGACCGCACTGCCTGCACTGCGAAACGCCGCCTGCTCGCCGCTCAGCGCGAGCGTCGCACCGCTGACGGTCGTCAAGCGACTGGTGGTTAAAGTGATGTCTCCGCTGCTCGCCAGCGCGGCCTTACCGGTGCCGACTATCTGCTCGCGACCGGTCAAGAACAGTTGCTTGAAGCCGTCCACCGCGAAGTTGCCGCGGCCAAGGGTGATCTCGCGCGCATTCAGCGCCAGCGACGACGCACTGGCATGGGTGATACCGACGGTAGCGCCGTCGACGCGTCCGTTGGGATTGGACAGCACAATGCTGTCTGCACGCAGCGACACCGCGTCGCCGCCATTGTCGTGACCGGTGATACCGGCGGCGTTGAACACCAGATTGTCGACCGCGACCTGCAGGGGGCCATAAATGTCGACCGAACTGCCGCTGTCGAAGATCAATTCACTCGCGGCGAGGCCGCGCAGCTGAGCGTTCGACAAGACCAGCCCATCGTTCACACCCGCCACGGCGCCAAGGCTGATACGGGCGCTGGCGAGACGCAGTGACCCCTGATCGGTTTTCAAAGTGCCGTCGACGACGGTGTTACGGCTGCCGTCCAGAGCTATCGAACCCGTCGCTGACAAGACCGCGCCCGCATGCACGTCCACCGCGCCCGCGGCGCCGGTCTGTGCCTGGTGTTTGACGCTCGCCTGACTGCCAGTCGATGCGATCAGCAAGGCGCTGTCGCCAACTACCTTGAAGGGCGCCGCGCGTTGCACGGGCGCACCGCTGGCGATGACCTTGGCGCCCCTGGCGAGCTCCACAGTGTCGTGGGCCAGCAGCATGATCTCCGCTACGGCGAGGGTCGCGCCGCTTTCGATGGTGACATCGTCGGCGACCACCTCAAGCGTGATTTCGCCGTTGCCGGCGCGACGCTGGCCGCCGAGCAACAGGCTTTGCGCACCGAAGGCATTCAGATCGGCGGCACGAATTTCTACCCGATCGTCCGCGCCGCTCGGTCGATTGACGACCGCCAGGTGATCGGCGGTGACGTCCATCTCGGCGCCGCGTCCACCGACCGGCGCGCTGGCCAGCAAACGACCGGCCAGGCTCAAAGTCTTACTCGCCGCCAACGATAGGGAGCCGGCGTCACTGGGCAAGCCCTTGCTGGGTCCACCGCTCTGCTTGGCGAAGAACGCACTGGCCCGGGTCTCGCGAAATTCACCGCGCAAGGCCCAGTCAGTGGCTGTTTCAACCCGATAACCCTGCCATTGCGTATCGCTAATGTGGCCGCCGGCGGTGCCGAAGCGTCCTGCGACCAAGGGTAAGCTGCCGCTGGTCTGGCCAGCGAGTCCGGGCACGATGTCGTCCGATCCGCTGACCGGCGTCAGCAGGATGGCACCGGGCAAAGATGCATAGCGCGCCGGCAGCACGGCATAGCTACCGGCCGGCACATGGGGCGCTGCCGCCAGCTCGATGGTGGTATCGGGCGCGAAGCCGAAACTCGCCGATTCCAGCGGATCGATGGGCGCGAACTGGCTGCCCAGGGTCGGCAGGATGGCAAACGACCCTGCAGCGTTGTTGGCCGCGAGAATATCAGTCGAACCGCCCGGCCCAGGAATGTGTTCGCTGGCCAACAAATCGCCACCACCGCGCAAATCGACGACTGCGCCGGCCTTGATCTGGACATTCGCGCCGCTGAGATTGATGCGCTTGTCGGGCAGCGACTCGATGATGCGAGTAACGACGGCGAACGGGTAAGTCCACTGCCGGCTGAACTGGGTTTGGCCGAAGGGCAGCAGCAGGTCGGCACCTGTTGCGGAGGTCAGGCTATCGTTAGCCAGGGTCACAGATTCGTGGCCATTCAAGCTGATCTGGCCGAAGGGCGCGAACAGCGCGCCGCCCTGGGCGATGTGCGCGGCGTTGACTGTCAGACTGCCGCCGGCCGACAGCGGCAGCAGGGCATGATTGGCTGCGGGCGCGAGAAAAGTAATG
>JANLSI010000012.1:0-8162 GCA_031362345.1 Pseudomonadota bacterium | reverse complement strand
CTACCCGGCGCGTCGCTGAATTCCTCACCAGAGACTATGCACGCCCCGCCCTCTCCTTCACCACTTTCGCGCAGCGCGCTGGCCCTGCATCTACTGGCGGTCACCTTGCTCGGCACCCTCTGCCTGTTCTACATGGTGGGTGCGCGCCCGGGCGCCAGCGCACCGGTGTCGGATGCCCGTGTGTATGTAAAGCTGGCCCTGGGTTTGACCGAGTTCGGCGTATTCGGTCGCTATCGCGATGCCGCGCATTGGCCTGAGCCTGCGATGGACGTCGCGCCGCTCTATCCGTGGTTCGTCGCGCAACTGATGCGCTCCGACGGTGCCTTGCGCGACAGTCTGCGCTGCGCCATGACCCGCCGCGCCACAGACGCGCCGCCCTGCCCGCAACGCTACGCACGCCTGGTGCATGTGCAGACCGGCCTATTGGCCGTCACGCTCACGTTGTTGTGGGCTACTGTTCTGGTCTGGACCGCGCGGCCGCTGTGCGCTTGGCTAGCGTGGCTGCTGGCGCTGGTCGCCGGCATCGTGCCGGAATATGCGTCGATCTATCTGACGGAGGCCTTGACCCTGCCGCTGGGCGGGCTGTTGACCCTGGCGTTCGCGCTCGTCATCAAACGCCGTCACGTCGCGCTGTCGGCCACGATCGCCGGCCTCGCGCTCGGTCTGCTGGCGCTGACGCGCCCTTCGTTCTGGTATCTGCTGCTCGCCATCGCCGTCGTTACAGTGGCGCTGGCGCTATTGCCGCGCTGGCGTCGTCACAGCGCGCCCCTCGCGTTGCTGTGTGCGATGGGCGCAGTCGTCACCGCGCCTTGGCTGCTGCGTAACCACGCCCAGTTCGACCGTTTCGCCCTCAGTGGCGGTGACTACGGCGGCCGCTCGCTCATGCAGCGTCTGGCCTACAACGACATGACGCTGGCCGAATTCGCGGCGGCCTTTATCTACTGGCTGCCCGACTGGGGGGACTCGCTGGCGAGAACACTGCTGCCGTCATCCTCCTATGTGCGCTTAGGCTGGGATGACCCGCAAACTTTCTACCGTCAGGGTGTGGTCCGCATGCGCGCCGACATGCGGGCCGGTCTCGTGCAGAGCGAAGTCGCTACCCTGCTGCGCGACGAAGTGCTGACCCATCCCCTGCGCCATGGGCGCGCGACCTTGGTGCTGGCCTGGCGTGGAATTTTCATCGGCAAGACCTGGGGCTTCGTTGCCTGGCTGTGCGCGACGGTCGCTTTGTGGCGCGGCTGGCGCGCGCGCCAGCACGACTATCTGCTGTTGTGTCTGCCGGCCTGGTTCCTGTGTCTGTTCCAGGCAGCGGTCTCAGTCAGCATTCCACGCTACAACCTTCTGCTGCTGCCGCTGCTGGCACTGGCCATGGCGCAAGAGCTTGAACCGGTCTTCCTGCGACGACGGCCTTCGAGCGACCATGGCTGAGCTCAACATTCGCGCCGCCGAGCCGGCCGATCTCGACGCCACGCTGGCCTTGATGGCGCTGGGCTTTCCCGGCGCGCATAAATTCTCAGACGCTTTTCTGCGCTGGCTGTACTACGCCAATCCGGTCGGCGCGCCGCTGGGTTGCAATATCGATGACGGCGCGCAGATGGTCGGCCATCTGATGGGCATTCCCATCGAAGTCAGTCTGCGCGGTGAGCCGCGCCTGGTGACCTTGATCATGAACATCGCGGTACATCCCGCCCAGCGTGGTCGCGGCCTGATCAAGACCCTGGTCGAAGCAGTCATCGCGATGTCAGCGGTGCGCGGCCATGCAGGTGTGATCGGTGTCGCCAATCAAAATTCCGTCGCCGCTTTCGAACACCGACTCGGCTTTCAGAACGTCGCCGGCCTCAGCGCCCATCTGGAATGGCTACCCCATCGCATCGCCATGAATGCCGCTCTGAGTCAGGCCGAGTTCGCCCATCGCTGGACCGACGCCAGCCTCACCTGGCGCATGAGTAATCCCGCCAATCCACTGCGGATCGTCGGCCACACCCATGACGCTCTTATCATCGAAGGCGCGGCTAGCCTGCCGCTGTTGCTCGCGCGGGCAGTCATCCCGCGCGCGGGATTGAGTCTGACGGGTGGCGGAACGGTTCTACCGCGGCCGGCGGTGGTGATCGGTCTCGCACCCCGCGGCAGCTTGCATCGTCGTCTGGCGGTCACTATCCCACAGCGCCTGCGTCCGTCGCCCCTGCGTCTGATCTATTTCTCCCACAGCGACCGACCAGCGCGACTCGACCCGCACCGCATACTGTTCAGTTTTCTCGATTTCGACGCGTTCTGAATCGTCCGCTCAGGCTTCGATAGCCGGCGCGCGCGCGAAATCGCCACGGGCGATCTGAGCCGCGAAAGGTGGCGCGCAACCATCGGCCAGCAGGCGCGCAAGCTTGGCTCGCGTCGCGCCACGGTTGAACCACAACAACAAACTCACCCATAGCGCCGCGTCGCGGATCGAAACGAAGGCTTCCTCGTTATCGAAGTCATAGGGATGACAGTAGGTCCACGGTAGCTCGTCGCGCGGCGCGCGCATGCGCAGCCATTGGATTAGAGCCATGGGCAGGTAGCGCAGATAGAAGCCGCCGAGATAGGGCAACCGCCATGGTCCGAGCGTGGCCAGCGGTGCCGGCAATTCCAGCAATCCCTCGGGCCACCGAAAGGGTGAGGACGGCAGACCGGCGTAACCATAGAGCGGATGGGGCGCGGCCAGCACGCTTGATGAATATTCGAAACCGAGTTCGACCAGAATAGCGACCGCCCAGCGCGAGGCGGGTGTCAGGGAGAACACCGGCGCGCGATAACCCTGCACCGGCTGACCGGTCAAGTCTTCAAGCAACGCACGCCCGCGTAGCGTGTCGTCGCGAAAACGCGCCGGCGTAAGCAGGGTCAGTGGGCGATGATCGTAAGAATGCAACGCAATTTCGTGACCGTGATGCGCCACTTCGCGGATGAGCGCAGGGTCAGCTACCGCCACTTCACCGACCACGAAGAAGGTGCCGCGTACACCGAGTTCGGCCAGCCACGGCAACAACTGGCGGGTAATCGCTGCATAACGTGGTGGGGTGTCGCGCCGCGCGCGATGGTCTTCGAGATCGAGGGTGAAGGTGACGGCAGGTCTCATGTTGGATGCGGCACTAACGCAAACTCGCGCGAGTACTGGCGCGCGCTTGATTCGATTTAGAATGACCCGCAGCCTTCATGCCGAGCATCCCATGGCCCACACCGATGTCCATTCCGCCTGATTCATTGCGTATCGCCGTGGTGGTGCCCTGTTATCGGGTCGCCGCGCAAGTGCTCGTGGTACTCGCGGCGATACCGGCCGATGTCAGCAAGATCTATTGCATCGACGACGCTTGTCCGCAGGCCTCGGGCGATCATATCACCGCCCACTGCCACGACCCGCGCGTGGTGGTGTTGCGTCATGCGCGCAATGGCGGTGTCGGCGCAGCCACCCTCACCGGCTATCACGCCGCGCTCGCCGACGACATGCAGATAGTGGTCAAGATCGATGGCGACGGCCAGATGAACCCAGCCCTTATTCGGCGCTTCGTGCGGCTGTTGCTGGCCGGCGAAGCGGACTACTGCAAGGGCAATCGCTTTCATCGTGCGGCGAGTGTCGGCGCCATGCCGCCGGTACGATTGTTCGGCAATGCCGTGCTGTCTTTGCTGACCAAACTCTCGTCGGGTTACTGGCAGATCTTCGATCCGAATAACGGCTATACGGCGATCCACAGTGCCGCACTGCGGCTGCTGCCGCTGGATGATATCGACCCAGGCTATTTCTTCGAATCCGACATGTTGTGCCGCCTGAACATCGCGCGCGCGGTGGTGCGCGACATCCCGATGGAAGCGGTGTATGGCAACGAGCCGAGCAGCCTGCGCATCCACCGCGTCATCATTTACTTCGCGGTGAAGCACCTGCGTAACTTCGCCAGGCGCATCCTCTACAGCTACTACCTGCGCGACTTCAATCTGGCCTCCATCGAGGCGCCGCTCGGTCTGGCTGCGCTGCTGTTTGGGGTAGTGTTCGGCGGTGTGCACTGGCTACAGGCGTTTCGCGGCGCGCCCTATGCTTCGGCCGGTACGGTAATGGTGGCGGCGCTGCCGATCATTGTCGGAGTACAGATGCTATTGTCAGCCATCAACTACGATGTACAGAACGTACCGACCACGCCCTTACAGAAACTTTTTGCCGACCAAGCGGACGACGATTCAAGCACGGTAGTGCCGACGGCGGCCGCTCAGCCACAGCGCACTGAGGAGCAGCGCCCATAGCGCCAGATGCACAAGGTTGATCAGCAAGCGCAGTAACAAACCCACCGCGCTGGCCTTGGCCAGCGGCACACCGTAGTAGGTCAGCATCCAGGCCAATCCCGCTTCACCGCTGCCGAAGCCGCCCACCGATTGCAAAGGCACGATGCCGAAATAGACGTAAGTATTGGCGAGAAAAAAACTGTCGCTGTGGGCGATATGCGGCGCCAGCGTGTCGATGATCAGCGTCAGCGCGGCGAGGATCGTGACCCAGCGCAAAACGATGATGAGGAAAGACAGCACTACTTGATCCCGTTGTAGCCGGTGCCGATACCAGACCCGTATGCGCAACACGTGTTCCAGTGCGAGACGCAGCCAACGGCGATGAAAACGCCGATGCAGCCTGAGCAATAGCGCGGCCAACCGTCCCAGTAATCGACCGATGCCGACGCAGACGAGCGCCATCACCGCGAACAAAACCAGGGCCGCCACTGCCGACATTACGCCCCCCAGGCTGCTGTGGGCCACGACCAGCGACAACATCAACATCAAACTGACGACGATGAAATCCTGCAGGCGATGATAGAAAGTGACGAACACCGCGCGCGCGGCCGGCTGTTTCAGCCAGGTGTGCACGAAGTACATCCAGGCCAGGTCGCCGAGTCTTGCCGGCAGTATCGAAGACAGCAACATGTGCCAGGCCACCACCCGATAGGCATCGCACCGCCGCGCGCTACCGCGCGTAATGGTGGTCAGCCACAGGCCATCGAGCAGACCATTGATGCTGATCAGCGTGGCGGTGACGAGGAACAGACGCAGCGAGATAGATTGCCAGGCGGCGCGCAGGGCCGCGCCATCCAAGGTCAGCACGAAGAACACCACCATCACCATGGTGCCGAATGCAGCGGCCAGCCACGCATTGCGGTGTTCGAGAAAACTTAAGACGCGCGCCAGCGAGGTTGCGGGTGCGCCGCTAGACGGAGAAACACTCACCTCGCAGGGGCGCGCGCGTAGATTCTCACCACGATATCGGCCGGCAGGCGGTGCAGTACCGGCAGTACCAGCAGGCAGCCGAAATAGATCAAGGCGGCGAACGCCATCGGCATGCGTCGTCCTGCGACGATGCGCGCCCATAGTCCCGCTCGCGACACGCTCGGCAACTCGAAGCCGCGTACACAGCCTAGACCATGGCGAGCGAACAAGGCATCGAGCGTTGCGGGTTCGTAGTAGTAGAGGTGCGGACTGACGAAACCACGCTGCCACATGCGTTCCAGCGGTGCCTCGAGGCCGCAACGCGCCAGCACTTCGGCGACACGATAAAAGATGCCTCGACGCGACGGCGCAGTGATTACTACCAGTCCCTTCTCGCTCAACAACGGAGCGAGGCGCGCAGCGGCGATGTCGGGCGCGGGCAGATGCTCGAACACATCGTTGAAGCTCACCACCTCGAAGGGGCCCGCCGGTGCGTGTTCAGGAAATCGTCCGCTGGTCACAGCCAGCCCGCGCGCGCGCGCCTGTGCGGCGGTGGCCTCATCGGGCTCCAGGCCTGTGACGCTCACGCAACGCGAGCGCGCGGCTGTGAGAAACCAGGCCGGCCCGCAACCGATGTCGAGCAGACGTGCTTCGTTCAGTGCGGTGAGGCGCGCGATTTCATCGAGCAGTCGCGTCGCGGTCTGCTCGCGCAATGCGGCGAGTGCGGCTGCATTGTGCTCATCCCAGGCACCTGGCGTATGGGCGCTCACCACGTCCTCGTTGAGTGATGACACGCGCAGTCCGCAGCGCGGACAACGCTTGAGCCAGACTTGGAGATGGGCGACCAGCGGCGTGCCGCACACCACGCAGCCGGGCGTGGCACGCGCGCCTAGGCCATCGCTCATTGGAAATGCGGCATCACTTCGCGCGCGAATAATTCCACCGAGCGCATCACGTCCGCACCACGCAGTCCCGGCAAGTGCATCCAGCACACCACTTCGGTCGGTTGCACGGCGTCGCGATAAAGCGAGAGCTGTTCAATGGCGAAATCAGGATCACCGATAATGTAGCGATTCTTGAAGTTCTCAAAGTCGACCTGATCCTTAGCGGTGACAACCGAACCGTCGGCCGCCCGCAACACCCGATCGCCGGCGGCCGAGGCCGCGCCGTAGAGTTCGCGGAAAAGATAATTGAGTGCCGGCGCAGCGATGGCCTCGGCTTGGGCCTGGGTAGGCGCAACGAACACCGAACGCATGATGGGCCGCTCGGGGATGGTCCAGCCGATGTCTTTGGCGGTCTGTTCGTAGGGTTTGAAGTGCTCGACCAGTTCCTCGGGCCCGTGACGCGGCGACATAATCTGCACCGCGTGGCGACGCGCCGCGCGCTGCAAGGACGACGTAGCCGATACGCCATACCAGATCGGTGGATGGGGATGCTGGGCAGGCTTGGGTGTCAGCTGCGTGCGCGGCACCTGGTAGTACTTGCCGTCAAACTCGAAGAAATCCTCAGTCCAGGCACGCGTCATGAGGTCCAGCGCTTCTTCGAAGCGGCCGATACGCTCTTGCCGTGGAATGCCATGGGCTTCGAACTCTTTGGCGACATAGCCCGGTGCGACGCCAAACACAAAGCGCCCACCGGAGAGGTTGTCGAGTACCGCAACATCTTCAGCGAGTTTAAGCGGCGCGTACAAGGGCACCAATAACACGCCCGTGCCAATGCGCATGGTCTTGGTCACGGCGGCGGCGCCCGCACAAGCGATCAGCGGGCCGGGGCAAAGCCCGTCTTTCTGCGCGTGATGGGAAACCTGAAACGCCGAGCTATAGCCAAGGTGTTCGGCTATCGGCAGACACTTCAACATGTCTTCATAGGGCTCGCGCCAGGCAATACCGCTGCCGAGCGGGGCTTGCTGGGAAAACATCAGACCGAATTTCATTGTTATGGGCTCTCAAGCCTTCAAGGTCAGACCATGATCGCTGCGATACGACAGCCAATTTCGGCCAAGGCCGCGCGCACCGCCGCGCCGACTTCGGTGGCATTGGGGCCGTCACCATGTATGCACAGGCTCTCGGCATCGAGCGTCAGCAACGAGCCGTCGTTGGCCAGCACCTGGCCGGTTTGCACGTAGCGTTTGACCTGGGCGGCGGCGAATTCCGTATCGGTCATGTGCTTGGCCCGCTGCAGAACCAGTGAGCCGTCCGGTGCGTAGGTCAGATCCGGATAAATCTCACCGACTACACGGATGCCGCGCTTGCGCGCCGCGACCGGCATCGCCGCGTCGGTCGGCGCCGGCCAATAGAGCATCGGTTGCTCGGCAATCGCGCAGATGGCCTCCGCCACCG
Source organism: Pseudomonadota bacterium (assembly GCA_031362345.1). GTDB lineage: Bacteria > Pseudomonadota > Gammaproteobacteria > JADJYF01. The sequence continues at coordinate 612 of JANLSI010000012.1, read as the reverse complement.
CTTCAGCGAGCGGTTCGCTGGTGCGCAAGACTGAATAGAACGCGCCGTGCGGCTTGATGTGATGCAGCTTCATGCCGTGGGCACGCAGCGCCGCTTGCAAGGCGCCGGTCTGATAGACCACGTAAGCGTAAGCGTCCTCGGGCGTGATATTCATGGCCCGCCGGCCAAAGCCCAGCAAGTCCGGCAGGCCCGGATGGGAGCCCACCACCACCTGATGTTCGCCGGCCATCTTGCAGGTGTTGATCATAGTCACCGGGTCGCTGGCGTGGAATCCGCAAGCCACATTGGCCGTCGTGATGAGCGGCATCATCCCGGCATCGTTACCCATCTGCCAGTTGCCGAAGCTTTCGCCCATGTCGCAATTGATGTCTATCGATGAAAGCATCGTCAAATCCTTGTCCATTGCGGAGTTGGCAGTGTAGCGCCGGGGTCGAGCAGCGACCACGTCGCGCCACTCGCTCCGACCGCGCAGACTCATTTTGAATTGACAGCCCGGATACCGGCCTCGATAATGCCGGCCCTGCCGTTGCCGGTGCCCGTCACGGGTAAACGCCAACAATCGCAGCAAACACGCGCCCGTAGCTCAGCTGGATAGAGTACCTGGCTACGAAC
>JANLSI010000865.1:0-15258 GCA_031362345.1 Pseudomonadota bacterium | reverse complement strand
GAACCACTAACGAATTCTCTGCAAGACCGTGAGCACCACTCCATTGCTGCCGCTGCCCGCTGCGGTTTTCACGGCCGGCCGCGGCACCGAACAAGCAGCAACGCGCTATCGCACTGTGGTCGTGACGGCTATCCGCGACATCGACGCCGCGCGTTGGGACGAACTGTCCGGCGCCAGCGCAGTGGTGCGTTCGCACGCCTACCTGGATGCCGTCGAGCAGTCGGGCATCAACGACTGCCGCTATTACTATCCGGTGGTCTACAACCAGCACGATGAAATCGTAGCGCATGCCTGCGTCTACACCATCAGCACAGATTTCTCACAGCTGCTACCGGCGCGCTTGCAGCGCTGGGTAGCCGGCCTGCGTCGAGTGTGGCCGCGCTTTATGAGCGCGCGCATCACTGAATGTGCCTCACCGTTGGTGGCCGGCCATGCGCTTTCCATACGCGCCGGCGAAGATCGCCCCGCCTTGCTGCGCGAGCTGGAAAGCGCTGTCAACGCTATTGCACGCAGCGCCAGAAGCGGGCTGATCGTGATCCGCGATTTCCTCGGCGCCGAACGCGATGGCGCTGACGAGTTGTTGCGCCAAGGCTATGCGCTGCGCATGAACATGCCGCTCGCACGCCTACGGGTACGCTGGGCGAGCTACGAGGAGTATCTAGCGAGCATGCGCGCGCGTTATCGCAAGGACGTCAAACGACGCCTGCAACGCGCTGCGGCCAACGGCCAGCAGGTCATGCGGCTCAGCCAGTTCGGCGAGCACGCCGAGACCTGGGCGGCACAGGCGCAGGTGGTCTTAGCGCGCGCGCAGCGCTTTAAACGCGAACGTCTTGGCCCGGCCTATTACGCCAACATGGACCGCAAACTCGGTGCCCATAGCCTGATGCTGGTCGCCTGTCGTGACGAACGCATGGTTGCGCACGGCATGGTGCTCACCGACACCGAGAACACCATCGCGACCTTCTTCGGACGCGAAGCCGGGCGCCCCAGCGCCGAATGGTTCAGTCTCATGAACGAAGTGATCAAGCTCGGCATCGAACGCCAGAGCCGTTACATTCATCTGGGTCTCGGTTCCTACGATGCCAAGGCCCTGGTCGGTGCCGACATCGAACCGCTCTATCTCTACTGTCGTACGCGCTTTGCGCCGCTCAATTGGCTGATTCGCCTGGTGCCCGAGCTGATGGGGCCGCGCGGCAAACCCCACAAGCGCATTTTTCACGATTGAGGCAAGGCGAATTTTGACAAAGAGCCGACGCGGCGCAATCGTATGACGCGTCACTGCCGGGGCGGCGGATACTCCGCCCCGTATCGCACGACCCTTTCGTGCTCATTCTAGCGAGGAACCCGAACCATGCAGCAGTCATCCACCCCGCCGGGCGCCACTTACGGCGCCCACGACTACGACGCGCTCATCGTCGGCACCGGCATCGCTGGCCTGTACCAGCTTTACCGTTTGCGGGAAATGGGCCTGAAAGTGCACGCCTTCGATGCCGCGAGCGCGGTCGGCGGCACTTGGTACTGGAACCGCTACCCAGGGGCACGGGTCGACTCCCAGTCCTATGTCTACCAATACTGGTTCTCCGACGAACTACTCAAGGAATGGAGTTGGAGCGAGCGCTTTCCGGCCCAGCCCGAAACCGAGCGCTATCTGAACTTCGTCGCTGACAAGTTCGCGTTGCGGCAAGACATCGCGTTCGACACGCGCATCTCGCACGCCAACTGGGACGACGCCAGCCGGCGCTGGACACTCGAAACTGCGGCCGGTGAACGCTACACCGCGCGCTATTTTGTGAGCTGCTCGGGCATGCTGTCGGCACCGGTCGTGCCACCTTTCCCTGGCCACGAGCGCTTCAAAGGGCAAATCGCCCATACCGCACGCTGGCCGCGTGAGGGCATCGCACTCACGGGCAAGCGGGTTGCGGTAGTCGGCACCGGCGCGACCGGCATCCAGGTCGTGCAGACGATCGCCAGCCAAGTCGCCGAGCTCAAAGTATTCCAGCGCACGCCACAGTACGCGGTGCCGATGCGCAACGATCGCTACGACGCAGCCGCGTTCGCCGCCTGGCGCGCGCAGTATCCGGAGTTACGCGAGAAGGTCCACCACACCTTTGCCGGCTTCGCCTTCGATTTCGAGCTACCTCCTTATCTGACCTTGTCACCGACACAACGTCGCGCGGCTTTGGAGAAACTGTGGGCGGATGGTTCGCTCAGCTTCTGGGTCGGCGGCTTCACCGAAACGCTGACCGACGAGGCTGTCAACGCGGAAATCTCCGAGTTCGTGCGCGCCAAGATCCGTGCGCGCATCAAGGACCCGACCGTCGCCGCGATGCTGGTACCGACCAGTTATGGTTTCGGCACCGCCCGCGTGCCGCTGGAAAGCGGCTACTACGATGCCTTCAATCGCGACAATGTCGAGCTCATCGATGTCCGTGCGACACCGATCGAACGTTTCACCGACAACGGGCTGGTGGTCGCCGGCCGTGAATTCGAACTCGATGTCGTCATCCTCGCTACCGGCTTTGACGCCGGCACCGGCGCGCTGTCGCGCATGGATGTGCATGGCCGCGACGGGCGGTCACTGACCGACATGTGGAACAAGGACATCCGCTCGACACTAGGACTGCAGGTGCATGGCTTCCCTAACCTCTTCACCGTCGCCGGTCCGCTCGCGCCGTCGACGGCGTTCTGCAATATGGCCACCTGCTTACAACAGCAAGTGGACTGGGTGAGCGATTGCATCGCCTACCTGCGCGCACACCACAAAACCGTGATCGAGCCGACGCTCAAACGAGAAGCCGAATGGGTCGAGCACCACGACGAAGTCGCCAACGCAACGCTCGTGATGCGCACCAACTCCTGGTATACCGGTGCCAACATAGAAGGCAAACCTCGGCGCCTGCTGTCCTACATCGGTGGCGTCGGCAACTACCACAAGATCTGTGACGAGGAAAAAGCGAGCGGCTACGCGGGGTTTTCCCTGACCTGAACGGCGAACTGGGCGCCGCTCGCCCGGTTTTAAACGAGACCGCGTGACTGCTGAGACTATCGTGTGCCAGCCACGGCGCGCCGCGCCTTGTCGAGTTCCCACAGCCCCCCCAGCAGCGCAATCAATAGACGATAGCTGTACAACAGCGATACCAGCACTAAGGCACTGGACAGTGGCAGGCCGAGCGCGACGTATAGCCCGCTGCCCGCCACGTCGGCAACGCCCAGGCCGATCAGGCTGACCGGCACCGCCTGGAATACTGCGGCTGCGCTCAACACCAACAGAATCTGCCAGTAGCCGAGCGTCATCTCCCAAGCCAGACTCCCGACATAGACCGCCGCCGCCAGCAGCACGTGCATGAGCACCGACCAGACTAGCGCCAGCGCTGCATCCCATTTATGCGCACGCAGACGGGCGACAAGTTGGCGCGTGTCCAGGCCTTGGGCGCGCTGACGTCGTAACAGTATCGTCGCCGCCAGTGCCACGATCACCAGTGCGCCGAGCGCCAGTAACTGCACATCTACTTCGATGGCGAAGGGACGAAGAACGGCAAACAACACGCTGGCCGTCGTCACCAGGGCCACTAGACCGAGCAGATGTTCAAGTACGATACCGGCCGCGCTGACCAGCGCACGACGCTGCGGCGCGAGTCCACGCAGCTTGAAAAACTTAGCGATCTCAGCACCCGCGCCCACCGGCAGAAAGAACTGACAGAACACGGCGAAGCTGACGATGCGCAAGCTCTCAAGACGATTGAGGTCAAGATCCAATAAACGCATTACACGTCGAAAGCGCGCGCTATAGGCAAACAGCGAGCAGAGGCTCAGGACTAGGCCCGCTAGCAGTTGTTCATGCCAGCCACCTGACAAGGTGGCTGGTCGCTGCTGCCAGGCCCACAGCGTCAGTGCCGTCAGGCCGAGCAATGCGACGACCAATCTGCACAGCGGCCTGTCGATGACTGGCCCGGCTTGGGTCGAAACCGCCGCTACTCCTGATGCGGCGCGGGCGTCTTCGCTTGCGGCAATTTTGCTTCCTTGACCTCGACCGATCCGCCGGCCTTGAGCCAAGCGCCAAAACCACCCGCCATATGCGCGACTGGCGCCAGTCCCATGCGATGCACAGCGGCGGCAGCCAGTGCTGAGCGCATGCCACCGGCACAAAAGAAAATGAATTTCTTTCCAGAGCCAAACTCGTCGCGATAATACGGACTGGCGGGATCGACCCAGAATTCCAGCATGCCGCGCGGCGCATGGGTCGCGCCTGGAATGGCACCGTCGCGCCATAACTCGCGGATGTCGCGGATGTCGACCAGTTGCACCGTCGGCTCATCCTTGACCGCCATGACCTGCTCGACTGTCATGGTTTCGATCTCGCGCTCGGCTTGCGCGCACAGTTCTTTGATGCCCTTAGTGATCATGTCTCCCCCTGCTGTGCTGTGTCATGCGCGGCGGCGCGCGCTGCAGTCATTTATCGTCGCCAGCGACCCATCCGTCAAGCACGACGGTCACACTCGCGGCACCGCGTCAGATCGCGTTTTCGTCGTAGGGCAGCTGCGGCAAGGCTTGCAAATTGCGCACGTAACGCGCCTCGTCGTAATCCGTCTGGTTGTGCAGAATTTCAAAGAATTCTACCGATAACGCGCAAGCGATATAGCGCAGCGCATTGTCGCGCGGCTCACCGCACGCCATCAGTCGCGCCAGTGTCAGCTCGACTTCGGGCGGGGTTCGATCGCGAATTTGATTCTCGATGGCATCGAAGATCGCCTGGCGGATCTCGGGCCCGCCCTCGCTCTCTACCAGCATGGTCGGTTCGTGTTTGGCCATGCTTGCCATCCTCTACGGTGTCCGAATTTTGCGCGTCTTCATAAGCGACAGATAGGCCAGCAGATCGTCGATGTGGGTGGCGCTCAGTGCGCCCACGAAGGACGGCATCTTGCTGTGGGCATGGTAGGTCGAGGCGTCGCGGATGAAGGCGCGCAGATGCGCACCATGCCAGTATTCGGTGACGTTCTTCGGCACATTGAGCTCGGGCCCCAGCTCGCCGCCCTGTAGATTAATCGAGTGACAACGCAGGCAATGGGTCTTGTAGGTGCGAAAGCCGCGCAGCTCGGGTCCGTCGGCCGCCACCTCGCGCGGATAAAGCGCGGCGTACTTGCTGGCGAAGTCCACCACTTCGATGCGCACCAGCTGATAGGGCCAGGGGAAATCCGCGCCCAACGACTTGCCTTCGCGCCAGATCAGGAAATAAGGCGCGGGCGAAACCATGGCCTTGCCTTGCTTGACCAGACCGAAGCGGTGCGGATTGCCGTGCTCGCTAAAGGCGACGAAGGCCGCATGAGCGGCGAGCGCAGCGTAGGCCACGGTCGGGGCGTAGCCATCACGGGCGACGAATACCAGTTCGTCGCCATGGCTGGCGGCGGCGCCAGCCAGCGCGAGTACATCGGTGAGCGCAAAGGCGTCATAGGTTTGCGGCTCATCGTGATCGGGATCGGCGACGGTGAGTGTGTGGGTGGTGAGTTCGCGCTCAAGGTCGGCGCGCGCGTAGCGATGCGACTGGCCAGCCAGCACCACTTCGAGGCTATCGTCATCAGCAGCACCCACTGCCGCTACCCACGATAGGGTCAAGAGCAGAACGACGATGAGAGGCATGGGGTGAATTCCTGGCGGCGGAAAAATCTGGCCTCACGGCCGGCGCGCGATCATGGCGTGCTTTAACGCTTAGCCGCCTTTCAGCGGCGGCACGAACACCACTTCGTCGCCTTCATGCAGTACGGCGCTATCTAGCGCCTCGTCGCGCACGTGGTCGCCATTGCGCATGGCGACGAAGACGGTCTCGGCACGAAAGCCGAACTTGTCCGACAGCTCGCCGAGGGTCATACCCTCGGCGAGATCGAAATGCTGTTCGTAGAAGTGCTCGATGCCGGGCGCGAGGTACTGGCGCATCCACCCCACCAGTTTGACGTGGATGCGCAAAGGACGTCAGGACAGGCCGAGACGCGTGAGCGTTTCTGCAGTCGGCCTGCCGTCCACGCTCCAGCCGCGCTGGCGGTAATACTCGGGCAGCATGGCCGGCAATTCGCTGACCTTGCCCTTCGCCATGCCGCTCGGCGCCGGCTCTTGCAGGATGCGTTTCGGCAGCGTGTCGTCGGCGGCTGTCAGGCCGGCGGCGAGATTGAATTGGCGCTCGAGGTTCCAAATGCGCTCACCGGTTTCCTGGAAGCGCGCCAGATCCCAACCGCCTTCGATCGCACCATCAAGTTGCTGTGCGTAATGCTCTGGGATCGCGCCGGAGTGCAAGGTGAACAGGCACAGGCCGCTGGCATCAATAGCTGAGATTAAATCCTGGCTGGTGCGCACGATCTCGGGCTTTTCTTTGATTTCCTGGGTGGTGAAATCGCTGGCATAGGGGTTGGCGCGCAGGTGGCAGGCACCGCGGTTGCTGGTGGCATAGCCTAAGCCCATGCCCTGCATGGCGCGGCCGTCATAGGCGGCGAATTCCTGACCCTTAACGGCCATGGACAATTCGGGATGACCATACTTGGCGGTCAGCAGCTTCGAACCGAGGCCAAGCTCGCGACCGAAGCCTTCACCCTTGCCGGCCAGTTCCGCCATCAGACACAGCGCTTCGACATTGCCGAATTTCAACTCGACACCGCCGGTCTGTTCCTTGGTGATGGCACCAATCTCATAGAGTTCCATCGCCGCTGCGAGCGTGCCGCCGAAGGAAATCGGGTCCATGCCGTACTCATTGCACAGGAAGCCGGCATAGGTCGCCGCATCCATATCCGCCACACCCACCGCCGAGCCCAGCGCATACGCCGTCTCATATTCGAGACCGCCCGAAGCCTTCTGGTATTGCGGCTTGTCCTTGACGGAAAAATGCTTGGGATCGATATGCGAAATGCGTCCGCAGCCGATGGTGCAGGAGAAGCAGGCGCCGTTCTGGATCAGGTTGACATGACCATTCTCGTTCGGCGCCTTCATGGCGACGGCATTGAGCGCGCTCGAACCTTCGAACTGCACCTGGCGGTTGTTACGGGTCGGCAACGCACCGACTGCGCCGGTGACATCCATCATGGCGATGGTGCCATCGGCGGTCATGCCCTTGCGGCCATTGTTGCCAGCCAGAGCATCGGTGGCAATCTTCTCCGCGCTCATGCATTTCTTTGCGTCGTGGGGTTTGACGCCCTTGGTGCCACGTACCGCGATCGCCTTCAGCTGCTTGGAGCCCATCACGGTGCCCACACCAGAGCGCCCGGCGGCACGATGCAGATCGTTGACGATGCAGGCGTAACGATTGCCGTATTCACCGGCCTGGCCGATGGATGCGATACGTATCAGCGGATCGTTGTGAATGCTCTTGATCGCCGGTTCGACTTCCCACACCGACTTGCCCCACAGTCCGTCGGCGGACAGCAATTCGGCACGATCGTCCTCAATGTATAGATACACCGGCTTGGGCGCGCGGCCTTCGAGGATGACCATATCGTAGCCGGCCATTTTGAGTTCACCGCCAAACTGGCCACCGGAATTCGATGCGGCGATAGCACCGGTTAACGCGCCCTTGGTGACTGCCGTCCACCGACCGCCCGTGGAGGCGATGGTGCCGGTCAGCGGACCGGTCGCGATGATCAATTTGTTGTCGGGGGAGAGCGGGTCAACCTTAGGGTCGATTTCCTCGCTGAGATATTTGGTCGCCAGCCCGCGCGATCCCAGATACTGCTGCGCCCACGTCATATTGAGGGGTTCGCGTTTGCAGGTGCCCGCCGTGAGATTGACGCGCAGGATAATTTTTTGCCAGCCCATGATCTTCACTCCTGGAGACTATGCCACCCGACGGCGGACCTGGCCGCCATTCTACTGGCTTTGGCGACAGGTTAAAGCTGCGCTTCCCACCGAAGCAGGGGCGCTCAGTTCATCACCATCTGCCCTGGGGCTGCTCATCGTGCTCAAAATCGTTGCCGACCTCCCGATCTGAGCCGCCGTCGGCCTCGGGCACGCGAACTCGACATCAAAGCGCGTCTGTCCGGCCGGCCAAGCGGCGAGGTTGCGTCACGAAATTTACTCGACGGGCAGGGTGGGCGTGTTCCCCACAACGGGCTCACCCGCCAGCGCCGGTTGCGGCACCGCCGCACGCCACAAGCCCTGCGCGCTGAAACAACGCCAGCCCCAGCGCAACCAGTCGAGCAGCGCGAAGGCGAGCCACAGCGCCCAGGCCAGCATCAGTGTGCGATAGAACCACAGTGATACCGACAACACCCAGGCATTCGGATGGCCACCCTCGATACGATCGGCAAACCAGCGCAGTTCACCGGCATTGGAAGCATTCCCGGCAATCTGCATATCGGGCTGTCCGAGCAGACCCTGTTCGATGGCGCTGAACAGCAGGCCCAAGGCCAGCAGCGTGAACAGGGCCAACATCACCTGGAGCGCATTGAACGCCAACGGCGTCAAGTTTTCGCCAACGCGTTCGCGCATGGCGAGCGCGAACAGCCACGCGATCACCAGTAGCGCGAAGACAATATCGATCTGAGTCAGGCCGATGATCAGCAATAACCACTGGCGGGTCGATAAGGGTGTGATACGCGTGCGTCCGAGCGCGATCGCCACCAGACACCACACCAGTAGCACGCCCCAGAACAAAACGGCCGGACCGAGGCGCGGACCGCCCGCGAACAATACCCAGCGATCCTGCGGCAAGGCGAGTGACAGGCTGGCATTGACACTGCTGGCGCCTAGCGTCCAATCCGGCAGGCGATAGAGCGCACGCATGCCGTTCACGCTATGCCAGTTGACCGTGAAACGCTGCACACCCGGGACCACCGGCAGGGTGAGTTGGGTGCCGTCCTGACGGATCGGTTGCGCGACATCGTTAATCGCGACGCGCTCCAGCGTCGCGTCGGTCGGCAGACTCATCACGTGCTGACCGCCCTGTGAACTGCGCAAGGTGAAATCCAGCGCGAAATCACTCGCGCGCTGCGCCGGCCGCACCAGCAGGCGACTGTTATCGATAGTCAGACTCTGGCCCTCGACGCCACGCGGGCGGGTCAGGGTCAGGCTCACGCGCTCGCCCGGCCATGGCTGCCAGCTCGGCAACCACTGGCCCTGCTCATCCTGGTGATGCACGACCGCCAGACCACCGAGTTCGGCATGCCACAGCGGTGCGATGTCGGCGCGCCAGGTTTCTACCCAGGCGTTGCTGTCCGGCGCGGTCAAGATTAGCGGCGTGGTCTGGCTCAGCACCGAAGTCCAGAAAAATTCGCTGTCGGTGCTAGCAAGATTGACCTGCACGAGACCCTCGACCACCCGCACCTCGGGGCTCGTCACGGATTCACCGCTGAGCAAAGGAATGGCCAGCACCGCCGCGCTATCGGGTGGCGTGAGACGTGTGACCCGCGTCTCGACACGCCAATCTAGGCCGAGTCGCAGGACCCGCTCGACGCGAAAGAAGCCCGGCAATGCGCGCGGTTCGAGGGTCTGCTCAGCGCGCTGCGCGTGCTGGGCGATGCGCGTAAAAATGAGCTGTGGCTCGGCGCCGCCATCGGCACGTTGGCCACTCATGCTCCAGCCCTCAAGGGCAACCTCGAGATGCTGCGGCGGCAGCGCAAGCGGCACTTGGAAACTCGCGCCGTCGGGCACCTGGCCCTGCACATCGATGCGATGTTGGCCGGCGGGCAATTCCAGCCACAGCACGCCAGCCTCGTCGCGGAACATGCCGCGCTGATCGGTGCCGTCGACCACCACGCTGCGCGGCAGCCACTGTTCGGCGCCGCCCGGCACGGGCACGGCGACGGCGGCCGCAGCGTGCACTTCGAGCGTCAAGTGCAAGTTTTCGTCGCGCAGCTCGGCACGCAAGCGCGGCACGGATGCACAACTCGGCAGGCAATCGGGCGGCCGCGTCAGACGCTTGGTGAGTTCCTGTAACAGCGCCGCATCGGGCATCGCGGCGTCAGCCGCTGACGGCAGCAGGCCACCGCTTACACAACACAGCACCAGCAGCAGCGCAGGGCCGCCATGTTGACGCGCCAGCCACGCGCCTGAGTCGCGCAATGCATCGCGCAGAAACATCAGCATGAGGGTAGCCAGTAGCAGCACCCGCAGCACCGCGAGCACGAGATTGACGCGCGGCGAGGTCAGATAGAGTTGCAGGGTTTGATCGTGCTTGACCGGGCCGGTCCAGGTCAGTGGCACGGTCACCCAATCCCAAGCCGGCAGACCCGGGCCGGTCTGGATGGTGGCATGCGGGTCGATTTCATATTGGCCCGCGACGGGTGCGTTCTGAGCCTGACGCGGTGCCGCTCGCATGCGCGCTGTGTCGAGCATCGTGTCCCGCCCGCTGCGTACCGCGTCGAGTGCCTGGTCAGCTTCGGCCATGGCGCCCGCCGCCATTGATTCCATCGGCGCAGCGTCCGCTGGCGCCGAGGGCGGGGTGGCGACACGGGACATCGCCCCCACGTCGCCGCCAACCACTTGATCGGCACGCGCAAGCTGTGGAAACAAACCAAGGCGCAATTGCGTGATCATGAAGCCCAGGCACAGCACCGCCATCACCGCCAGCGCAGCATTGCGATAGGCAGCCACGAGCCGACGAAAGTGGTTGGCCGGCAAGACGCTGAGTAAGGCCTGGGCCACCAGTAGATGGACCCACACCTGCCGGGGTGCACCACCTTCGTGCCAGAGCAGCGCCAGCGTCACCAGGCCCAGGAGCGCCCAACGCCGGTCGAACAGTCGCGCGATTGCGATCGTAACGATCAAGACCAGGAACAAATCGAGCAAGGTCCAGCGTTTGAGCCAGGTATCGGGAACGTTGTCGACACCGCGCGCCGACCATAGCTGCCAGCCCGGCGGCAGATGCAGGCGTGCCGACAATTGTTTGACGTCGAGCGCCCAACCCACCGCCGGCAAAGGCCCGCGCGCGAGGCGCGAATCGGCCAGCAGATCGAGTGCGCCACGACGTACTTCGACGCCGCGCGCCTGCGCGCCGGATTGCGTGATGAATTGCGGCTCGCCGTTCACGCTCACTCGGCCGAGGGCCAAGCCTGGCCCGGCGTCCAAGCGCCACTGACGGGTGATCTGTCCGCTCAGATGATCCTGTACCGTCAGCCCGCCACCGTCGAAATCCAGCCACAGATCGCGCTCCAGCGTGATCTGATCGGGCTCCGGTTGCGGATCGCCGCGCCGCTGTTCAACGAACTCCAGTGCATCGGCGCGTGTCATGCGCCAAGTCGGCAGCCCCTGCCATTCCGCCGGCGCGTTGGTCTGACGCGGATCGATTTCACTGCCGCCGCGCACCTCGACCAGGCGCAGGGCATTGCGCGCCGCGAAGGCCCACACTTCTTCATCCGGCCACGGCGCGGCTGCGGCGGGCGGCGCGAGACGCGCGACGGGTGTCTGCTGACGCGAGCTAAGTTCGATACGCCAATGCCCCGGCCGCAATTGCACACGCAGCACGCCATCGGCCTCAAGCCGTGCCGGCAAGGGACTGCTCAGCTGCATCGGCAGCGCGCCTTCGAGCAGCATGCCGGCGGTGTTCCATTCGCGCTGCGAACCAGCGACATCGAGTTCCAAGACGGTGACCACCGTCATGGGCAATTCGTCGACCAGTTGCCGGTAGACCTTGCTATCGACGCGATCGCCTTCGGCGACCGCACCAGCCTTGAGCTTGAGCCACAACTGCCCGCCGGTGGCAGCGACGATACGCGGCTGGAGCGCACCTTCGACGCGCAACTGCACGACGCCAAGGTCGGGCGGTACTTGCAGAAGATCGGGTAACCGTGGCCACTCGAAACGACCGCTGAGCTGGTGGCGTCCAGGCGGCAGTAACAATGCGGGACGCCCGCCATGGCCAATGACCACCGCCGGACTACCATCCACGCTCACGCCCTGGGGCCATTGTCCTTCGCCACCAGGCAAAGCCACCCAACTGCGCGCGTAGATGACGAGCGCTAGGTGGAACTCGCCACCATGGTCCTCGACCACAACGTTCAGCGGCCCACTCCAGCTACAGCGACGCTGGTCGCTATTGAACAGATAGGGACAATCGTGATCGGGTACGCCGTCCAAGGCCCATGACACCCAGGGCGTGAGCTGCGCGGGTAGGTCGGCCGCTGCCAGGCGTTCGACGGCGCTGCTGGTGGCCGCGAAGAGCGTGATGAAAAAAACGATCAACAATCTCCACGACATGGCTCTACTCCCTGCTCAGCAACGCCCGCGATGGGACAGTGTAGCGGCAAGCGACTATGCGAACGCCGTCGCAACACCGACGCGGCGGTCGTAGAGAGCTGAGAGAGGCTTCGCAAATTCGACCTCGGCAAGTTGTGACGCGACCTAACGCCGCCTACTCTGCGGCCGTGAAACATTTGTTGACAGGGAAAGTAAGACCTTGAGCTTAACGACAACGCCACTCTCCCACGCGGGGTCACCGTTGCGCCGCGCGGCCCGCTTCGCTGTCGTGCTCGGTCTGCTGCACTTCGCCGCCGCGAGCCTGGCGGCCAGTGCCGGCGAGCCGCCGACCCTGCCGGGTCTCGACGTGGTCAGCAAATCACGCTGGACACCAACCGCGGTGCGCAAGGTGCTGCGCACCTTCGCCTTCGGCAGCCAGGCGACCGACGCCCAGATCGAGGCCTGGGCGAAAATGTCGCCCCAAGCCGCCATCGTCGAAATGTTGAATTTCGCTGAGCACAATCTGCGTCTGTCACCGCCCGACAAGAAGCTCGCCCAGGAAGGACTGGAAAAACGTCGCCACACCTTGCGTGCACTCGGCAACTTCTGGGCCTCCGACAATGTCGCCAACATGATCCCCGCCGACGACCGTGAAGACTACGCGCGCAGTACCTACGATGGCGCGATGTTGACCTGGTCGCTGGCGGCACGGGTGCGCGGCGGCAATCCGTTCCGTCATCGCATCGGCTACTGGGAGACCAATTTTCATCTGGCCGTCAATCACGAGCGCGGCGTCTCGAACTATCAGCTGGTGCGCTATTACGACGATGTGATGGCGTCACTCGCGCGCGGCGACGGTTACGACGCGGTCATCACCACCGCCGCCCTGTCAGCCGCCATCGCTCAGCACTACGGTCACCGCGACAATCGCTACTACGATGGCGAGTGTTATTGCAACGAAGATTTCGCCCGGGAATTCCACCAGCTGGGGTTCGGCGTACTCGGTAGCGGCGATACGCTCTACCACGAGCGCGTCTCGATCAAGAATACCGCTGCCGCTCTGACCGGCATGTCCTTCACGACCAAAGAAGCGCCCAATGATTGGGAGGCGGAGAACGTAGTGTTCGGCACCGACGGTCATGTGCCGACGCCGGTGTCTATCTTGCACCACACCATTTCCGGCCCCACGGCGCGCGAGAAAATTCGCATGCTGGCGCACTTCGACATCGAGCATAAAGAGAGTCTCGCCAATCTGCCGCTGATGATTGTGCAGAACATCGCCGATGACAGTATCTCCGTTACCGAGGCCGCCGCGCTGCGCAAGGCGTGGCGCTCGATGGCCAAGAAAGACCTGCTGCGCTTTCTGCGCGCCTACGGGATTTCGACCCTGTTCCACTCCACTGCGCGCGTCAAACAACTGACCAGCCTCGACCGCTTCATGATCACTGCCAATCGCTTTGCTGACACCAATCTCGAACACTACAGCGACATTCCCGAGATGTGGCGGCTGTACTACGAAGAAGAAGTAATCCCCTTTGCGCCGTGGCACGATGTATTCGGCCATCAGAACGGCGCCGAGACGGCGGGCAGCGCCGAGCTATTCCGCAAAAACTACCGACGCGCGACCGACGCCAACTTCAGCTATAGCGCGCAAGACTTAAACGGCAAGCAGCGGGCCAAAGACTGGCGCACAACCATGCCGCGCGGCGAGGGTTATTTCATCGGCGCGACCGCCGCATGGCTGTGGGAACGTTTCGTGTCCGATGGTTTGAAAAATTTCGGCCCGCTTGAGCGCGCCCATGTTTACGCACTGCTCGGTTACGGACGCGACCTCGCCGGCGTACTGCATCCGCAATTCGCAGACACCGCCGTGACGCTGAACGAGCTGGGACAGGGGCCCGGCAAAGCCTGGCTGGCCAAAGTCGCGGCGGCGCGACTACCACTCGAAAGCAAGGATGCGGATCTTCGCGAACGCACTAATGACCGCATCGGCGCGGCCATCGATTTCATTATCGCCACGCCATTCATGCTCGCCGAGGAAGGACGTTGAAAATGGATCATCAGGCTTCCCGTCGCCACTTTCTGCGTCACAGCCTGGCGCTGGCGGCGGTACTTGGTAACGGTCTGCCGTGGGGCATACGCAATGTGCGCGCCGACAGCTTTGCCGCGCTCAACCAGCCGTTCCTGGCCAATATCATGCTCAATGGCGGCCCCGACATGCGTCATTTGCTGATGCCGGCATTCTCGTCGGTGACAGGCAGCTACGGTCGCGAATTCTGGCGCGTCCGCGCCACGGCGCAGGGCGTCAGCGACAGCGTCCCGGCCTTGGAAGAGCGCTGGAATCAGGCTTACCTGCCGGTCGCCAGTGGCAACACTCAATTCGGCATCCTGGCGCGCGCTGGCTGGCTGCACGAGAGGTGGAACGCCGGCAAGGTGGCCGTGATCTGCGGTGTGCTCAACGACACCTCACGGGATCATGAACTAGCCATCCGTATGATGGAGATGGGGAACCGCCAGGCCGACAAGTTCAGCTTCGGCTCGGGCTGGGGCGGGCGTCTCGCGCAGGCCGCCAACAGCAATGTCGTAGCGCTGACCACGTCGCCGCGCCGCTTTTCCTTCGGCCCCAATCCCAACGCACCGCTTGACCTCGTCCGCATCGATAACCGTCGCTTGATTCCGGCCGCCAACATGCGCGAGATCGCCCTCGCTGATGCGCCACCCACCAGCGACTACTCGCAGATCAACGACAAGCTCAAGCGCGGCCTCAAGCACTACTACGCGCAACGGCGCGGCTCGGTGAGCAAGAGCTCGGTCTACTATCAATTCTTTGAGCACGAACGAAAATTGCGTGAGCTCGGTGGTGTGATCGATGCGCGACTGGCGGCCGTGCCGATTCCGGAGAATATCAACGCGTGGTTCCAGGACGGCTCGACCATGGGCTATGACCTTGCCTTGCAGACCCGCAATCTTTATGACGCCCTGGCTTGCAACGATCTACTCGACATTCGCGTCGCCTCACTCGATTTCAACGGCTGGGATACCCACAATGACCAGCGCAATGAATTCGAGACCAACGCCGAAGCCCTGCTCGGCGTCAACGGCGCACTGGCC
>JANLSI010000844.1:0-4494 GCA_031362345.1 Pseudomonadota bacterium | reverse complement strand
CCACGACAAACGAAGTCGGCAACGAAGTCAGTGCCTACACCAGCGGCGACGCGAGCAATAACGCGAACTATACCGTAACCTATGCCGGTGACACGAACCCACCACACATCGAGTTCGATGTGCCGACCTTGCTACACAGCGCGATGTTGACCAATACCACCTATACCGCGTTGTCGATGCGCGACGGCGATTTTTTCGCCAAGAAATTCGGCGGCGGGGACGGCACGGAACCTGATTTTCTGCTGTTGACCATCACCGGTCGCGACGCCGCCAATGGCAGCACGGGCACGGTCGATTTTTATCTGGCCGACTTTCGCGCGAATGCCGCCGCACAGGATTACATTGTGGATGTCTGGACGCTCGTGAACCTCGGCAGTCTCGGCGCAGTGTCGGCGCTAGAGTTCAGCTTTGCTTCCTCGGATGTCGGCGGCTTCGGCATCAACACGCCGGTCTATTTTGCGCTGGATGATATTCAAGCGGTGCCGGTGCCGGCTGCCGGGTATTTGTTCGGACCCGCACTCGCTGTCCTGCTGCTACGGCGTCGCAACGGGCGTCGTCTGCGCTAGGCGCTTATTGCCCGACCCGTCACAAGTGGTAATTGACGCGTGTCCAAGCCTTAGCCGACACTCGACCGGCATTCACGAATGACTAGCGGCTTGTGACGAGTATGCGAACTCGAGCGGGCCAGACCTCACGCAAGTAAAACCACCGAGGTGCTGTTGTGTCCGAAACGCCCGCGAGCCCACCTGTTCTGGAGTGGGCCGACGCTTCCCCGGCATCTTTATTCTCGATCGGCACCGGCACCACGGCGGTGTGGGTTGCGCTGACCGGACGGGCAGGCCCCGACGATGGGCCGGTGCTGGTGGTGTGGCTGTTGGCCGTTGCGCTGATTCAAGTCATCACTGGGCTCGTTGCATTGCGCCGCGGAGACGCGGTCGGCGGTAGCCTGAATCTGGTCTTCGGCATCCTGTTCTGGGCCGCGCCGGCGTGCACGACGGCCTTACTCGCCTTTCCTGTCGGCGGACCAGCGCCCGCGCATCTGACCTTGGTCATGAACGGTTGGGTGTTCGCCTTCCTCGGCGTGGTGCTGGTCGCCCATTTGCCGGTGATGGCGGCGCAAAGCGCGCTGCTGTTCGTGGCGATGCTGGTGTTTTCGGTCGCCGTCGCACTGCTCGCGGCGCTCAATCTCCAAGTGCCCGCAGTGCAAGCCCTGGCGCCGTGGCCGACCGTCGCGTGCACCGCCGGCTGGCTGATCGGCGGCGCCGGTTTGGTCATGACCTATATGGGCATCGCTGTGGTTTGGCTGACGGCCTTCGGCCGTTCGCCGCTGCCCGTACCCGGCCCCTCACGCTTCATGCGTCGCGATGGGGTTTCGACTAGCGTCTGATGCAGGCCTCTGAATGTCCGACTGAAGTCGGACCCACAATAAAAGAGAGGCCCAGTGGGGCCTTACAAGGTTGCCGCCTTGACTAGCGCCGGACGCGCCGCCAGGCGCTTGGAATAGGCGTCGAGCTTGGCGAACTTCTCGTCGATGATGCCAAAGGCGCGTGCGGCGTTCAGCGTGAAACCCATCATGATGTCGGCCGCTGAGAAGCCGCTAGCCAGCAGATAGTCATGGTCGCCCATGTGACGCTCAAGGAAGTCGAAGGCGACCGCGGCGCGTACTTGCGCATCGGCGATGAGTGCTGCGTTTTGCTCCGCATCCTGGCGATAGATCTTCATCCACACCACCACCGACACCGGCGCGAAGGCGGTGCTCTCGGAGAAGTGCAGCCATTGCAGATAGGCGGGGCGATCGGCATGGCCGACCGCTGGCGCGAGCCGGCCGTTGCCGTAACGCTCAAGCAGGTACTCGATCATCGCGCCCGACTCGAACATCTTTACATCGCCGTCTTCCAGCGCGGGCACCTTGCCGAAAGGCGTGGCTTGGGCGAAGGGCTGCGGTTTGGGTATGAAGGCGACCTTCTCCACTTCGTAGGGCAGACCGAGTTCCTCGAGCAGCCACAGCAGGCGAATGGAGCGGGTGCGCGGTGCATGATAAATCTTCAGCATGATTTCTCCCCTGTGATTGCAATGCGCCGTCAGGGCGCTTGAAGTTGTGTAGCGATGGTCGCGGCCAGCGCGGCCACCGCGCGATTGGCGGCGCTCACCAGCGCGTCGTAATCGCCCGGTATGGCGGTCAGCGGAATGTCGATGTCACTGCGTTGCGTAGGGGATGCATCTCGTTCATCCGGCTTGCTGACGCTCCAACGGGCACTCAGGTGAAAAGCGCCATCGGCATCGCCGTCGAAGCGCGTGATCTCGACCTGGACCTGACGGGTAATGGTGAGCGAGCTGCGCCAGGGATGTACCACGATGTTCGCGTCAGGTAATTCACGTTCGAGATTGGCGAGCAGCGTGCGCGTGAACGAAGCCGTCAGCGGCTCTGCCCAGCGGTGGCTATTGGACAATTCGAGGCGGCTACTGGTGGCGCGGGTCACGATCTGTGGACGATCGAGATAATCAGGCAGCGTGACCGGACCGAGACCGATGCGTGGCCCACTGCGCAGCTTGTCACTCGCCACGCCAGCGGCTGCACTCAGCACGTAGTAGTTGGGCGTGGGGGTGTGGGCGCAGCCCAGCAACAATCCGCCCAACAGCGCGCCGAGCAGCACCGCGCGTAACGGCATAGTAAGTCTGGTCATGGCGGTGATCCTTCGCCGCGTCGTCCGGTCAACAGCGACTCGGGCTGCGTTTCGATAGTCTCGGCCAACGCGCGTAGTGCGCGCGCCGCAGCGGTGGTTTCTTTCAACACCTCGTTCAGACGTGTGGTCGTGGTGGAGTCTTCGCCGGATATTTCGCGCAGACTGCGGGCGGTCGTCGCGAGTTCTTCGCTGGCACGGGTCAAGGCCAGTACCGGGCCCGCGTCGGCGCGGGTGAGAGCGGCAATATTGGCCGCGCCAGCGTTGAAAACGGCGAGCGTGTGACGGCCGGCCGTGAGCGTTGCCGCGCTTTCTTCGAGCGCGGTGCGCGTGACACGCAGGGTCTCGGCAGCTTCCGTCATTACCACGTGTACGTCGTCAGTGAGTTTGCTGCTGCGGCTATCGAGTTGCGCGGTCAGCGAGGCCAGGTGGCCCAAGGTCTGATCGAGATTCTCCAATGCGCGTGGCGCCGCCGGCGAGGACACCAGGCTGCGGACCGAGGCGGAAATCGTCGAGATGTCGTCTACCAGCTTTTCGACGTTCAGTTTATCGAGCTTGTTGGTCAGTTCCTCGACTTCGGTTGGCAAGGTCGGAATCTCGCGCATGCCGGTGTCCTTGCCATGGTAGCTGGCGAACTTGTCAGGATAGAAATCGAGATCGATATAGAGCTGGCCGGTGAGGAAGCTCCACGTCTTCAGTCGCGCGCGCAAGCCGCGTTTGATGAGGTCGTTGTTCTCGGTCAGATCACTCAACGCGACGTTGTCGCCGCGCAGATTCTTGATCGCGTATTCGTCGGTGCGGATGACGACCGGCACCAGAAAATTCAAACTCTGTTGGTCGACCGACAAGCCGATACTCTGCACCGTACCTATCTTGACACCGCGAAACACCACCAGGGAGCCGACCTGCAGGCCGGTGGCCGAGCCTTCGAAATACATAATGTAGGACGGTCGGTCCCGCCAGAAGCCGCCGTCGGCGAGCAGGATGACCGCTGACACCAGCAGGGCGATGGCGCCAAGCACGAAAGCGCCGACCAGTTTGGGATTGGCCTGCTTGCTCATGTTTCGCCCCGCTTGAGAAAACTACGCACCTTGTCTACACCGTGTTGCGCCAGTTCGCGCGGATGGCCATAGGCAATCATGGTGCGCGTGTCAGCATCGAGGAACACGGAATTGTTGGCGATGGCGAAAATGCTTGGCAGCTCGTGGGTGACCAGTACCACCGTCGCACCGAGGCTGGCGCGCAGTTCCAGAATCAGATCATCGAGGCGGCGCGAACTTAAAGGATCAAGGCCGGCCGAGGGTTCGTCGAAGAACAGGATGGCCGGATCGAGCGCCATCGCACGGGCCAGACCGGCACGTTTCTTCATGCCGCCACTGATCTCCGCAGGATAGAAATTCTCGAAACCGCCAAGTCCAACCAGCGACAGTTTCAAGGACACCACCTCGTCGATCAGATCGGGCGCCAGTGCAGTGAATTCCTGCAGGGGCAAAGCGACATTCTCCGCCAGTGTCAACGAACTCCACAGCGCGCCAGCCTGGAACAGGATGCCGAAGCCGCGCTGGCGTCGCACCTGTGCCTGCGGATCTGCCGCCCAGTAATCCTCGCCATCGTACAGCACGGTCCCGCTTGCCGGACGCAGCAGGCCGATCATGTGGCGCAGCAGTGTGCTCTTGCCGCAGCCACTGCCGCCCATGATGACGAAGATGTCACCGCAGTTGATGGTGAAATTCAGATCGTGCGCTATGACGTAGTCACCATAGGCCATGAGCCGAGATTTTCTTCTTCCACAGGTTCTCTTCGCGCTCGAGCG
>JANLSI010000792.1:0-2701 GCA_031362345.1 Pseudomonadota bacterium | reverse complement strand
TGCGAGCGTCGACGTGAGGCTCCCAGACGGTGCAGAGTTCTCGCGGCTCTCCACGGAGCGCGCGGAACTGCTCCAGGCCCAACGGCGCATTCGCGCGGACATCGACGCGGCTCGCGCCTTCTCAAAGGACGAGAAGGGCTTTTCGCACGAAGCCAAGGAGCAGAAAGCACGCCTTACGACGATCGGAATCTTTGAGGGACGCACGCCGGGGCACACGTGTCCACTCTGCGCCCAGGATCTCCCAAGGGAACACGCGCCGCCGCAGATCGCCGCGATTCAGGGGGCGTTGACGGATGTGGCGAGCCGAATGGAGTCGGTCGCGCGCGTCGAGCCTCAAATCGAGAACGCCATCAGCGAGCTCCAGGTGCGCCTTCTGGACATGCAGCAGTCGCTCACGAGGAATCGCTCTCAGATGGAGGCGGTCCGTACGGCCAATACTGCGCTGTCCGAAGCGCACGGGGACTCGGCGAAGAAGGCACACGTCCTCGGAAGGGTCAGCCTCTACCTCGAGAGCATGCCCGACGTTCCCGACACCAAGGAACTCGAAGGGCAGGCGGAATCACTTCGCGCCAAGTGCAAGCAGCTCGAGGAGGAGCTGAGCGACGAGCGCGTGCAAGAGCAGCTCGCGTCGATCACTTCGCTCCTCGCGGAGAAGCTAACGAAGTGGGCGCGTGAACTCGGGCTGGAGCACTCAGAGTCTCCGATGCGCCTCGATCTCAAGAAGCTGACGATGGTTGCCGATACGGTCGACGGCGCCATCCCGATGAGCCGCATCGGAAGCGGGGAGAACGGCGTTGGGTTCCACCTCATCGCGCATCTTGCCCTGCACCAGTGGTTCGTGCAGCGCTCGCGGCCCGTGCCGCACTTCATCTTCTTCGACCAGCCCTCGCAGGTGTACTTCCCGGCTGACCAGGACATTGATGGTTCAATGGGCCTCCTTCCCGACGAGGATCGGCAACGTGTGCGCCAGATGTTCCAATTGATCTTTCGCACGGTCGAAGAAGTGTCGCCGGGCCTTCAGGTGATCCTTATCGAGCATGCGGACTTGAATGAAGAGTGGTTCCGCGAGTCCATCGTCGAGCGTTGGCGCAGTGGAAGGAAGTTGGTACCTGACGATTGGAAGCGAATCGGCGAGGAGGACAAGGAGTGACTTCAGCCCGGGACAGCGCTCGCCACGTGGAGGCCGCGTTCGAAACAGTCATCGAAGCGCATCTCCTCCAGAACGGCTACGTGACGGTCGCCCGCGACGGCTTCGACCGCGAGCGCGCGATCTTCCCCGAGACGGTGCTCGCCTTCATTCGCGAAACCCAACCGAAAGAGTGGGCCAAGCTCGAAGCCCTGCACGGCGAGAAGACCGGTGAGCAGATCCTAGGCGACCTGTGCAAGTGGATGGACCAGCACGGCGCGCTCGCGACCTTGCGCCACGGCTTCAAGTGCTATGGCCGCACGCTGCACGCGGCGTTCTTCAAGGCGGCGCATGAGCTGAACCCCGAACTCGAAGCACGCTACGCCGCGAACCGTCTAGGGTTGACCCGGCAGCTTCACTTTTCGCCGCGCTCCGAAAAGTCCCTCGACGTGACCTTGAGCCTGAACGGCATCCCCGTGACGACGGTGGAGCTGAAGAACCCGCTCACTGGCCAGCGCGTGGAAGACGCGCGCCGGCAGTACAAGCAGGACCGCGATCCGCGCGAGCCGATCTTCGAGTTCAAGCGCCGCACGTTGGTGCACTTCGCGGTGGATACCGAGTCGGTGCTGATGACCACTCGACTCGCGGGGTCGGCGACGCACTTCCTCCCGTTCAACAAGGGTTGCGATGGTGGCGCCGGCAATCCGCCCGATCCGGCCGGGCGAACGTATCGCACCGCCTACTTGTGGGAAGAGGTGCTGCAGCGAGACAGCCTGCTCGACCTCCTCGCCCGCTTCATCCATCTGCAGGTCGATGAGAAGCGCGACGACCAGGGCCGCAAGGTCAAGACCGAGTCGATGATCTTCCCCCGCTATCACCAGCTTCAGGCGGTGCGCCAGCTCGTCGACGCCGCGCGCAGCGAAGGCGTGGGGCGCAACTACCTCGTTGAGCACTCGGCCGGTAGCGGCAAGAGCAACACCATCGGTTGGCTGACCCATCGGCTGGCGTCCCTGCACGATGCCGCCAACCAGCGCGTCTTCGACAGCGTCATCGTAGTGACCGACCGCGTGGTGCTCGACCAGCAACTTCAAGACACCATCTATCAGTTCGAGCACAAGCGCGGTGTTGTGCAGCGCATCGACGAGAGCTCGCGACAGCTTGCCGAAGCGCTCGTCAACGCCGTGCCGGTGATCATCACGACCTTGCAGAAGTTTCCGTTCGTCTCGCGACAGTTGCTCAAGATGGCAGACGAGCGCGGCGAGACCGGCACGGGCATGCTCGCTACACGGCGCTGCGCCGTCATCATCGATGAGGCCCACAGTTCGCAGGGCGGTGAGACGGCGACCTCCCTCAAGGAAGTGCTCGGCGGCGAAGGATTGCGGGACGAAGCGAAGAAGCGCGCGAGCGAGGAAGGCCGCGACGACATGGAGGAACTGTTCCGCAGCATAGCCAAGCGCGGCCGGCAGGCGAACCTGAGTTTCTTCGCCTTCACCGCCACGCCCAAGCACAAGACCCTCGCGGTGTTTGGTCGCGATGGTCAACCAGCGCACCGCTACGCGATGCGCCAGGCGATCG
>JANLSI010000767.1:0-3964 GCA_031362345.1 Pseudomonadota bacterium | reverse complement strand
GTCTATAGGCGCGCGCTATCGCAGCGTGGGCCCGGTGCGTTCAGAGCACAGCTTCTCCAGCGCACTCCGGTCAGGTGCGCCGCACGGGCACTATCGCCTATGCTGCGCCAAGATCCAGACTCTAGGAGCAGGCCCATGGCGCTAAATTTCACCCCGCTCCATCCGTCCTTCGTCGCCGCAGTGCGCGACATCGATCTGCGCCGCGTGGCAGACCAACCCACGCTAGCCGCCATCCGTGCCGGCATGGAGCGCTACGGTGTACTGGTGTTTCGTGGGCAGCCTTTCAGCGATGCCGAACAACTGGCCTTCGCGCAACGCTTCGATGGCGAGCTGCACGCCAAGACCGGCACGGCGGCGCTGGGCGCCAATCGCTTCGGCAACGAAGCCCTGGCCGATATCTCCAATGTCGATGAACACGGTGCAGTGCTAGCGGCCAACGATAGGCGTCGCCAATACGGGTTGGCCAATCGGCTATGGCATACCGATGCGTCGTTCGAGGATCCACCGGGACGTTTTTCGCTGCTCTCGGCCCGCGTGCTGCCACCGATCAGCGCCGACACCGAATTCGCCGACATGGCGGCCGCCTGGGACGCGCTGTCAGCTTCGCTTAAAGCGCAGATCGAGGGTCTTACTGTCCACCATTCCATCGCCTATTCGCGCCAGACCCTGGGCTTCGATTTCTCCGCTGCGGAACTCGACAAGCTGCAAGGCGCCATCCATCCGCTGGTACGACGCAATCCCACCACCGGTCGCCGTTCACTGTATCTCGCCTCCCATGCCTCGCGCATCGTCGAATGGTCGCTGCCGGAAGGCAAACTTATGTTGCGCGAATTGATCGAACACGCGACCCAGCCGCAGTTCGTTTACCGCCATCGCTGGGTCGAACACGACCTCGTGATCTGGGACAACCGCGCAACCATGCACCGCGCGCGGCCTTTTGAAGATCTGAAACATCAGCGCGAATTGCGGCGCGTCACGACCTTGGACATCCACTAATTCACACCCGCTGCGTCAAACCAACGCAGCGCCGACCAGGACCTTGACAACATGACAGCACAAGCTAGGAGCGCGCGCCTCGGCGTCGTGCTTTCCACCGTCACCGCCGGCCCGCCGCAGGAATTCGTCGATATCGGGCGGCTGGCCGAGCAGCACGGCTTCGAGGCGGTGTATGTCAACGAAGGGCGTGGCGATGCGCTGGCCTGTGCGCAAGCGATCGCGAGCGGCACGTCGCAACTCACGGTCGGCACCAATATCGCCAATATCTATTTCCGCCATCCCTTCCTGGCCGCCGCCACTTTGCGCACCATTGCCGAATTGCACGGTGGTCGACTGCGCGTCGGCTTCGGCATGAGTCATCGTGCGCTGTTAGGTTCGCTCGGCATCGAGATGGGCGACGCCCGCGCGCGGCTGCGCGATTACGTGGCCTATGTGCAGGACGGCCTCGCCGGCCGCGCCGGCAGTGGTTTTCTGCAACAGCCTGCCACAGCGTTTCCGGTGCCGGTCTATGTCGCCGCCAATACGGTCGAAAGCGCGGCGGTCGCGGGCGAAGTCGGCAGCGGTCTCATGCCCTTTCTGTCACCGCGCAGTTACTTACCTAGCTTGATCGCCGCCGCGCGTGCCAGCGCCGCACAGGCCGCGCGCACGCTGGACGAGTGCGCCTGTGTGCTGAGTATTCCGACCTTCCTGTCCGATGACAGCGCCGCCGCGCGCTCAGCAGCGCGTTACAACCTGGCCTTCTTTGCCTTGCTGCCTAATTATCGTCGCCAATGGCGGCGTGCCGGTTTTGGCGCGGCGATGGATGCGATCCGCGCGCTGGGTCGCGGCGCGAGTCGTGCTGAAGTGGTGAAGCACATTCCCGATGAACTGGTGGACGAAGTCTGCGTGTTCGGGTCAGCAACACAATGTCGTCGCCAGCTCGACGCCTTCCGCGCCGCTGGTGCAGATATGCCGGTGATCGCGGTCAGCCCCGTCAACGAAGACCGGCTGGTGGCGACGCGCAAAGCGATCGTAGCGCTGGCGGTAAACTGAACTCCCAGCAGCGCGCGCCCGGGCTTCATTGCCAGCTGCGCAAGGGGCTTATATGCTCGCCCGGTACCCTGTCGCGGGGAGCGTCACGCAGCGCGTGGCGGTGCGACGGGGCTTCACGAACCTCGGGGAACTTGCCATGATCACCACGCCGAAATTCGCCCACGTCGTTCTCATGACCAATCGCCGCGACGCGATGCGGGATTGGTATTGCACGGTGCTCGACGCGCACGTGGTCTATGAAGACCCGATGATCTGTTTTATCACCTACGACGACGAACATCATCGCCTCGCGTTTCTGAGTCCACCGCCCGACGGCACATTCACCGAACGCGCGCCGAACAGCGTCGGCCTCATGCACACCGCCTACACGTTTGCCGATCTGGGCGCGCTGCTGGCGCGCTTCGAGCGTTTGAAAACACGCGGCATCGAACCGCGCGTGCCGATCCAGCATGGTGTCACCACCTCATTGTATTACCGCGATCCCGATGGCCAGTACGTCGAAATGCAAGTCGACAACTTCGCCCATGCCGATGCCGCCAGCAGCTATATGCGTGGACCTGAATTCGCAAACGATCCGGTCGGGCCGGTCTACGACCCGCAACGCATGCTGGATGATTTCAAGCGTGGCGTACCGGCGGCGCAATTGCAGACGCGCAGTTGGGCGCTGGCCGGCGCAGCGATGCCCCATGCCATGGCCTTGTTCGCCAGTGTCGATTGAGCGCTGGCGAAAATAACTGAACTGGGGAGCACCCGTGTCTGCTGCAAGTAAAACCCATGACCTCGAAGTGCCGGTATTGATCGTCGGCGGCGGCGCTTGCGGGCTGACGACCTCTCTGCTGCTGTCCGACTTTGGCGTCCAGCATCTGCTCGTCGAACGTCATTCGAGTACGTCTATTCTGCCCAAGGCCCATTACCTCAACCAACGCACCATGGAAGTATTCCGCCAACATGGTGTAGCTGATGCCATCTATGCGGTCGGTACGCCGGCCGCCAATATGGGCAAGGTGCGTTGGCGTACCTCGCTTGGTGGCGATGGTCCACTCGATGGCAAGACCTTCTATGAGATAGATGCCTTCGGCGGCGGCAAGATCGCACCCACCTATGCCCAGGACAGCCCGTGTCTATCCAGCAATTACCCGCAGGTCCGTCTTGAGCCGCTTTTACGCGACCATGCGGAAAAGCGCGCGCCGGGCATGTTGCGCTTCAGTCACGAACTGATCGGCTTGACGCAGGACGACGATGGTGTGACCGCAAGCATCAAGGATGTCGTCAACGATCGAACCTACAAGGTGCGCGCGCAGTATCTGGTCGGCGCCGATGGCGGCAAGACCGTCGGCGCCATGCTCGGTATTGAGACCACAGGTCTGAGCGGTGTCGCGCGCATCGTCAGTTCCCATGTCACGGCCGATCTGTCGCCGTGGTGGGACGAGGCCTGCCTCATCACCTGGTTCATCAATCCCGAGAGCTCTGGTGCCTTCGGCAGTGGCGCGATGGTGCCGATGGGTCCGACCTGGGGCAAACACTCCGAGGAATGGATCATCCATTTCAGCTTCCCACCCGAAGGCGGCGACAGCATCGACGAAGAGAGCGTCAAACCGTGGCTACGCGCCCTGCTCAAATTGCCGATGCCGGATCTGAAAGTGCACAAAGTCAGCCACTGGACTTTGGAAGCGGTGCTCGCCGAGCGCTATCGCGCCGGTCGCGTATTCCTGGCGGGCGATGCCGCCCATCGCCATCCGCCCACGACCGGGCTGGGTCTCAACACCGCCGTGCAGGACGCGCATAACCTTGCATGGAAACTCGCCGCCGTGATCGGCGGACGCGCCGAGCGCAAACTGCTCGATTCTTTCGAAGCAGAGCGTCAACCGATAGGCCGGCGCAATGTCGACTGGGCGATGTTCACCGCCATGAACCACAGCGTGCTCGATGCCGGCAT
>JANLSI010000742.1:0-2189 GCA_031362345.1 Pseudomonadota bacterium | reverse complement strand
CGATCGCGAGGGCGAGGTGATGGCGGCCGTCGGCTCCACCTTTCGTCTGGTCGCTAATGACCGTCTGGTTTTTGTTGGCGTGGTCGACGCGGTGCTCGATCTGCAGAAGATGCGCGGCCTGGTGCCGGCGACTGATCAATTGTTCAAGCTCGATGGGCCGCGCACCACGCGCATGCTGATCGAAGCGGTGGTATCGGATCAATCGCCCTTGCTCGGCAAGAGCATTCGCGAAGGGCGCTTCCGCACCCAGTACAACGCCGTCGTGATCGGCGTCGCGCGCGGCGGCGAGCGCCTCTATCAGAAGCTCGGCGACGTGGTGTTGGAGACCGGTGATACCTTGCTGCTCGAGGCGCGGCCGGCTTTTCTGCAGCAGCAGCGCAATGCCCGCGATTTCTATCTGGTTAGCGGTGTCGAGGATTCGACCCCGCTGTCGCGCGAGAAGGCGCCGCTGGCCTTGGCCATCTTGGCCACGATGGTGGTGAGCGCGACGCTGTTCGAACAGCATCCGTGGTTCATCGCGCGCGGCTACAGCATGCTGCATGCTGGCCTTATGGCGTCGTTCGCGATGCTGATCACGCGCTGCTGTAGCGCCGAAGCGGCGCGCCGCACCATTGACTGGCCGGTCTTGATCGTGATCGCGGCAACCATCGGTATAGGCACCGCGCTGCAAAAGACCGGGCTCGCCAGCGTCGCCGCCGAAGGGGTCGCGAGCTTGAGCGCGGCCTCGCCATGGGGCGCGCTCGCGACGGTCTATCTCGCGACCATGCTCGCCACCGAGCTGCTCAGTAACACCACGGCGGCGGTGCTGATGTTTCCGATCGCGCTCGCCTCAGCCCACGCCCTGCACGTCGATCACCTGCCCTTCGTGGTGGCCATGACCATCGCCGCGTCCTGCGGCTTCGCCACGCCGCTCGGCTACCAGACCCATATGATGGTGTACGGCCCAGGCGGCTATCGCTTCGCGGACTTCCTGCGCTTCGGCATCCCGCTCAATCTGGTGGTGGCGGTTACCACCATCGCGATCACCCCCTTGGTGTTCCCCTTTCATCCCTGATTGCGCGGTCTTGACGTCCGCCGACGGCAGACCACCATCGCGACACTCGAGTTCGCGCTTATCTGGCCGCGCTTCCGCACCCGCCTCGCGACCCTTCCGGCAGTCCGAGCGGCTGCTAGGATTTGATCTTAGCGGCGCGTTTGCGCTGTTTGGTTGGCGCGGGTGTCTCGATAGTTGTCGCCGGCGCCGCGCTAGCGGTGTCTTTGCGCCGAACCATCGACTACGTGAACAAGTGACGCCGACGCGGCGTGGCCGACGCAAGACTGAGGCTGCCAACGAACCCGCACCCGCGCGCCACCTCTCGATGAGCCTTAAGCGCCACGGTTGAAGCGGGTGTTTAAGGTAGACGACGTGTGAGCACTGTGGTGGCGCCGTGAAGGTGATCGCGAGCATCGAAGATCCAGCCGTGATCAAACAGACGCTTAAGCACCTCGACTGGCGCGCCGAGCCTGCGACCCCAGCTCTATGGCTCAAGGAAGTAATCGACGAAAGTCGGGGAAAACTGCCGGAAGTATTCGCAGGCATTTACGTTGTCAAATGTGATGCTACTCGTGATGTCGTTGGCGTCGGCTGTCAGCGCCGCCTTGGCGAGCACGGGAAGCGTAGCCAAGAGTTTGATCTTATCGGCCATCGGGATGAGGGGATTCTTAGCGGCTTCAAGCAGATTGAACTCCTCGAATCGAACGACATCCCGCCTCCTGACCAACATATTCCACCGGTGCCAGGGCGTCATGTCGATGACGTCATTTTCGCGGTAAATTCCCAGCTTTCTGGATAAGTCCACCAGGTTAGTTTCCGACCCGATAAACGCAAAGGCGCCGCGAACTATCCATGCTTCATTCCAAAACAGCGAACGGCATCGCCCGCCTGGCTCGTCGTCCTTCTCCATCAGAATGACTTCATGTCCGGCTTCGCGAAGTCGATAGGCTGCGCCCAGGCCCGCGATGCCACCGCCTACCACTGCAACCCTCATAGCATGCACCTCGCCGAATCTCGGAACACCTCCACCCTATGGCCTGTGCAATGACACCGATATAGCCCTTTCGGGCAGGCATAGATATCTTGCGCACTACCGTCTATCGAATGTTTTGTCCCTGGGTGCGTCTGATTGCAAGCCTTGGCTTGTTGGCGCTCG
>JANLSI010000734.1:0-3325 GCA_031362345.1 Pseudomonadota bacterium | reverse complement strand
TGCTGCGCGACGACGCCGGCCTTGATCAGCCACGCCACCAACGCCGGATAGAGCGCCGCACGGTAATAGGGTTCGTGGGCTAAGGTGCCGTGGGCAATGTGCGTCGCGAGCTCGAGTTGTTCGCGGCCATCGAGCACCGGTGCCAGCCCGAGCGCGGTCGATGAATACCACAGCAGGAAACCGCCGCTGTAGACAGCCACCATCGCGAACACCGCGAGACGCAGATGGAAGGCCGACAGATGAGGATCCCCGAGCAGCAAAGACAGGCGAGCTTAGGTGCCCGCTCAAGGCTTGCCAAGGCTTCGGTGTGGCGTCGCCGCAGCGAGCATCACGCTGGCGTCGCCGTCTCCCTGTTAACGTCACCATCGAAATCGCCCTGTGCGAGATTCTCGCTCACCCCCGGGTAGTAGAACTGAAAGTCCGCCACCATCGCCGCCAGCGGCACATCGGCAAACTCGCCGCGATAGGCGAGGTATTCCATGTGCTGGCGGCCATCCAGATCGAGCGGATGGTAAATCGAGTCTTCACGGCCATCGAACGCCAGTGCGCGGATGCGGAATTTGTCGCACAGCTCGACATTGAAGGCCGGCGTGGCCTTCACCCAGCGTCCTTCGAGCCAAATGGCGGTATAGCCATGCCAGTAAAACACATCGGTTTTCATGTGCTGGCGCATACGCTCGGTGGACAGATGATTGCGCACGTCGGCATAGCCCAGCGCGGCAGGAATGCCTAGCGCGCGGCAGGCCGTTGCCAGCAGCACGGCCTTGGACACACACCAGCCACGGCCCGCTGCCAAGATCGTGCTGGCGCGCAGACCGTCGACACTCAGGTCGAGACCGTAGGCGTCGTAGCGTATGCCGTCGCGCACCGCGTAATACAAGGCCACCGCACGCGCCAACGCGGTGTCGTGCCCAGCGCTATGGTCTTGGGCAAATGCGCGAATGGTTGGCGCGTCGCTATCGACTATCGTCGTCGGCGCGAGGCAGGCTGTTGTATCGGGCTTGAGCTTAGCGTTCATGCACGCGAGTGTAGTGGCTGGCAAGCTGGGGCCGCAACGGTGGCGCCATGCCTGGCTGCCTCACTGCGTGCTTTGTGGCTGCGAGCATCGTGCTCAAGGTGTGAGCTTCTCGCGCACCCGCTCTAAGCGCTCCAGCCCCCAGAACAATTCCCCATCGACGACATAGCTCGGCACGCCGAACACGCCAAGGTCTTCCGCCTCGCGCTGTAAGCTGTCATACCGCGCGCGGCCGGCGCCTGCGAGATAGTCGACAAATTGGTGGTCGTCGAAGCCGAACTCCGCAAGCACGGCACGCAACACTGCAACGCTCTCGATATCCAGCTCGCGCCGCCAGAAACGCTCGAATACAGCCTGGTGAAAGGGCCGAAAATCGCCGCGCGCACTGACGTACAAAAACGCGATATGGGCGCGTGAACTGTCGAAAATCTTGCGTGGGCCACGAATGATCAGACCACGGCGATTGGCCTCGCGCCGGCAGTCTCTATAGGAATAGCGCACGCGCCGCCATTGGTGGTCATTGCGCGTGCCGAGCGTGTCCTGGCCAGCGGCATCGAGTTCGGCCTGCCCCAGGTATTTTTCAATCTGTAGCGTATAGGGCCGCCACTCGATGCTCGCACCGGTGTCACGCGCGAGTTCAAAGGTTGGGGCCTGGGCCAGATAGGCGTAGGGGCTTTTGTAGTCGAAGTAATGAATGACGCTAGGCATGGCGATACGACAGTCCGCTGCTTGCTGGTGAATCGATGGCCTAGTATGTGCGGTGTGTTGGATGGTGCAAAATCCTGACGCCGTTCGACCCCCTACTAAACCGGAGCACAACGCGATGCGCGTCGTCACCACCGTCCCCCAGCATTCCCTGCATGCCGCCAGTGTGGCGGCGGCCGATATCGAAGCACGCGGCTTCGATGGCTTGTGTTCGCTAGAAAACCGTCACGAGCCCTTTTTGCCGCTGGGCGTCGCCGCACTCGCTACCTCACGCATAGAACTTGCGACCGGCATCGCACTAGCCTTCGTGCGCTCGCCGATGGCGCTGGCCCATGTCGCGTGGGATCTCAAAGAAGCTTCCCAGGGTCGATTCGTGCTGGGCCTGGGCCCGCAGATCAAGGCCCATAACGAAAAGCGCTACAGCGTAGCGTGGACCGCACCCGGGCCACGCATGCGCGAACTGGTGACGGCGCTGCGCACGATCTGGAGCGCGTGGCAAAGCGGCACACCGCTGCGCCACGAAGGCGAGCATTACCGCTTCACCCTGATGCCGCCCAATTTCGTGCCGGAAAGCAGTGATCTACCGGCGCCCCCTATCACCCTCGCGGCGGTCGGACCGGCCATGCTGAAGCTCGCCGCCGAGGTCGCCGATGGCGTACGTCTGCATCCGTTCTGCACGCGCAACTATTTCGAGCAGACGGTCGCGCCCATCATCGAACGCGGGTTGGCGAAAGTCGGCCGATCCCGTGCGCAGTTCGAGATCAATGGCGGTGGCTTCGTTGCGACGGGGCCCGATGATGCGACAGTCGAAAAAATGGCGGAATGGGTGCGTTACCGCATCGCCTTCTACGGCTCGACGCCGGCCTATTGGCCGGTGCTCGAAGCGGAAGGCCTGGCCGCGCTCGGCCCACGGTTGAACGCGTTGACCAAGCAAGGCCGTTGGGATGCGTTGGCCCAGGAGATCCCTGATCGCCTGCTGGAAGCCTGCGCCGCCATCGGCCGGCATGATCAGATCGCGTCGCTTATCGGCCAGCGTTTCGGCGGACTGACGGACACCGTGCACGCCAGCGCGAGCTCTGAACAGCCCTCGGATCTGCCGCGTGCGGTGATCGAGGAGATCCAGCGCCTGCCAGCGGCGTTCACGGCTTTCAATAGCCGCGCCTGAAATATCTTCACGCTTTAAACGATACGCACGGTCTCGCTCGGCGCGATGCTGACCGTGCCCTGGGCGCGCAGATATTTTTCCAACACGTCGTAGATAGCGGGCCCTTGCACGTTTTCCTGCACCGAGGCCCAGCCCGCCACGCTGTAATGCTTGTTGGCCTGCAGCGGTTCGCCGCTAGGCAGATGCACCAGCTTGGTAATGCGCGCGCCGATCGTCGCGGCGGCGCGCAGCTCGAAACCCAGGCCGGCCACGCGCACCATGTCGCCACCCTGTTGAAAATACGGATCGGGATTGAAAAGGTTGTCGGCCACACCCTCAAGGATGTCCTTCAACTGCGTGCCGCTCAGCGTATTGCGATACACCGCCGGGTAGGTAATCGCGGTCTGGTTGTAAACATCCTCGCGCGTGATCGGCTGCCCAGGCAGCACACAGCTACCCCA
>JANLSI010000704.1:0-2745 GCA_031362345.1 Pseudomonadota bacterium | reverse complement strand
CAATGAGCTTGTCGAGATCCAGCACGATCTCGCGGCCGGTTTTGTAGCGTCCGGCAAGATCTTTGGTCAGCATCTTCTTGATCACCCGCCACACCACCTCGGGCACTTCGGGGCACACCTCCGGCAGCGGCTGCGGATCTTCGCACACCACTTTCTGAATCAGACTGGACAAGCCCTTGGCCGCGAACGGCGGCGCGCCGGCCAGCATTTCGTAGAATACCGAACCGAGTGAAAACAGATCTGACTGCGGGGTCAGCTCCTTGTCCTGGGCCTGTTCCGGCGACATATACAAGGGCGAGCCGAACCAGCCGATGATCTGGGTCTGATCGACACCCATGCGGCGCGCAATGCCGAAGTCGCCGAGCTTGGCTACGCCGGCCTCGGTAAGCATGATGTTGGCCGGCTTGATGTCACGATGCAGAACGCCATGAGCGTGGGCGTAGTCGAGCGCGTCGG
Organism: Pseudomonadota bacterium; assembly: GCA_031362345.1. Lineage (GTDB taxonomy): Bacteria > Pseudomonadota > Gammaproteobacteria > JADJYF01. The sequence goes on along the minus strand of JANLSI010000704.1, from coordinate 2,289 downwards.
CCGACTGCCGGATCAACTGTACGACGGTCTTCAGCGGCAGGCGCGTGTCCGGCTTGCAATAGGTGCGCAGGGTGTCGCCGCCATTGATGAACTCCATCACCATGTAAGGTGTGCCGCTCTCCTCCCCCGCTTCGTAGACCTTGAGGATATTGGGATGGTCGAGGCGCCCAGCCGAGCGCGCCTCATTGACGAACATGCGCTTGGCCATGCTCTCGCTATCGTCCTCGGCGTCGGTATTGGTGGCGACCTTGATCGCCACCGCGCGGTCGACGTAGGCGTCATGGCCCTTGTAAACCAGGCCCATCGAACCCTTGCCGAGCACGTTAACGATGTCGTACTTACCAATCTTGGCCGGGAGGTCGTCGTGGCTGCTCATATGTCCTGATTACGGCGCGAGTTGTGTTTGTTCGTTCAAATCGTAAAGAAAATCGACACCGATTTCCCGCATGGTCGCCGCCAGGTCCAGTCCCCGCTCCTGCTTAGCCATGGTCTTCTTGCCCATGAAATGCACCAGCTCGTTGATCGATTTGGCCATCGCGAAATCCTTGGGATTCTTCTGCGCGTCGACCACGAACGAGGACTTAATAGTGACGTAGTCGACTTCCAGGCGCTTGATGTAATCGTAGTTGTCATGCCCGCTGCCGAATTCATCAAGCACGAAACGACAGCCGAATTCCTTGAGCGTGCTGATCAGGTCGCTCGCTTCGGCGAGATTCGCCACCACGTCACGATCGGGAATCTCGAAGCAGATCTTGCCCGGTGGCACCGGCACTTCCATGAAACCACTCATAATCTGCTGGGGCAGGTTCTCATTCTTCATGGACGCCGATGACAGCGGCACGATCACCACCGCATAGCGTTCGAGTTCGTCCTCGTTGGCCAGCATCCAGGCCAAGGTCTGACGGAAGCTCCACAGGTCGATATCGGCGGCCGCCCTGGCGCGCGCCAGGGCCGGCGCGAAAAGGTGCGCGGGGATCGATTTGTCAGCGCGATCGCGCGCGCTGACCACCACGTGCAGGGCCGGCGGCAGCGCGCTGTCGGTCAGGCTCACCACGTGTTGCGCGAGTAGCACCAGCCGGTCGCGCTCCAAGGCCTTGTTGGCGTAGACCGCCATCTGCTCCAGCGCGCGACGCTGTTCAGATTCGCTGCCGGCGACGAACAGCGCGCCGATGCCCATGCCGCGCGCCGTCTCGCAGGCCTCGCGGGCCGCAGTCAACAAACCATCGGCCTGCACCATGGCATCGTCACTACCGGTCAGGCCGATGACGACATCAGCATGGATGGCGCTGACCACGGTCTGGGCGCTCGACAAAGACTGCTCGCTCAATTCGACGGTGCGGTCACCGTCGACGGGTTCGCTGTTGTCCAGCACCAAGGCCACCGCCTTGAGTCCTTCCGACGCGGCCCGCAGCCGCTTCAACGCGGCCTGTACGCCTCCGGTCGGCCAATACACACCCAACTCGGAGCCGCTCAGACGCCCATAAATCAGACCCTTCACCCGCAGCGCCTGCTGCAAGGCATCGGCCACCGCCTTGAGCAGGCCATCGCCGGTCTCAACGCCAAATTCGTCGTTAACCTGTTTCAGGTTCTCGATAGAGATGTGGCAGCAGGCGGCCTGCTTGGTGCCACCGCTTTCCACGCTGGCGAGGGCCGCATCGATGGCCTCGGCAAAGAAGCGCCGGGTCAGGAATCCGGTCAGGGGATCGCGTGTCGCCTGCTCCTCGACCTGGCTGTGCAACTGGTCGACCACGCCGAACATGGCGCGCTCCAGCGGCGGCGTTTCGATCTCGGCATCGAGAATGCGCAATATGCCACGGCGAAGGTACATCGCGACCTGTTGCAAGGTCAGGGTACTGGACTTGTTACCGATCTCGTCGACAAACACGAACAGATGGTTGCGGGGTTCCTTCCACACCAAGGTCACCAAGGTCGGGCTGGCGGTGTTGGCGTTCATCATGGCTCGTTGGCCGGCGCCAAGTTCGCGCGAACGCTCCAGCCAGCGGTTCCATTCCTCGGGCAGATTGGCCCGCTCCAGAGACTGGTCAGTGGCTTCCAGCGATTGGCCGCGCCGCTCTTCGAGCACCCGTTGCTGGTGTTCGCAGGAAGCGACCACGCCTTGCACATTTTCATCGTACTCGGCGCGCTGCTCGCCGAGGATACTGTCGAGCTCAACGACCATCGGCTTGAAGACGCCAACATCGTCGCGAAACTGGCGGTTGGCGCGCATCACCAGTTCATTGATGCGCTGGCTGCGGCGCTGGAACGATTCACCGTTGCCATCGCGCAGCT
>JANLSI010000703.1:0-6195 GCA_031362345.1 Pseudomonadota bacterium | reverse complement strand
AGGCCTGCGGATCGAGGCCCATCACGTCACGGTAGAAATAATAACTGCGTTCGAGACTGCGCACGTTCAGATTACAGTGGTGCATCATGCCGGGGTAGACGACCTTGCCCTGCGGATCTTCGGCGCCGATCATTTCCAGGGTCGAACCGTCGTAGTCGCGATAGGCAAACACCCTGACCTTGAAACCCTCGGGCGTGAGAATAATTTCGCTCGGCTCGCCATAGGGCCGTCCGTCGTGGGCGACGACGCGCGCATAGGCTTCATCGAGATTGCTCACCAGTGAGTTCTGGCGATAGATGCCGACGTGATTCGCTTCGCGATAGGGCTTGCCGACCGGCGTCGGATTTTTCCACTGCACCAGATGCAGCAGCCGAGCGGGAAATTCCGCCACCATATCGCCCGGCGGCGAGGCGTCCTTCTTGTTCTCCAGCACCCAGCCTTCGAATTGTCCGTGCTCGATGCCGAGTCCGGCATAGCGCTGCGCCGGCCCATTGATGCGTTGGCGGCGACGCACCGGAAAAGTGGCTTCGTAGAACTCCACCGCGCGTTCCAGATCCGAAACGTTGATGACGGTGTGAGAGAAGCGATTGATGTGACCGCGCAGGCCGAAGGCCAGACGATCGATGGTTGCGGTGCCGGTATTACTAGTTGGCGCGGAAGCCATGGAATTCCCCTTTGCTGTGGATGGCGCGAGGGGCGAGCATAGCGTCTATCAAACGGCAGCGACTACCTGCCGAGGGGTAGGTTGGGGCGCGGCGCAGGCAAGGCCTGCGTCAGGCGCGACGGGGGGTGCGCGTGAGCTTGGTCAGCGCAGGCAAGCCGCTCGCCACCATGCGTAGCAGGAGCGCTTGCACCCGCCCTCAGCCCCGCGCTTCGCCTTCGCGCAGCAGCATGCCAAGGTTATCGTGATAGCGCCGCAGGTGCTGTTCGAAGCGGCCGAACACGAAGCTGTCATTGGCACCGGATTTCAGCCCGAGCTGGATCTGAGCCGACACGAACAAGTCTTCGGCGCCGAACACCCCGGCGTCGATCATTTCGAAGGTGCGATCCCAATGGGCGCGCTCCGCGTCGTCGCGCGGGTCCTGGGGCGTGAAGAAGCTGTGTACGAACAGCATCTCGTCGGGGGAGATGGGGAACATCGCCATATGACTAGTGGCATCGGGATGATAGATGAGCAGGCTGTTGGGAAAAATCGCGTGGGTGAGCGTCGCATGACGACGCACATCCCAGGCCTGCGGCGGCAGCGCGCGCGCGGCCGGCAATTTGTCGCGCCCGACCAGGATGCGGGTATGCAGACCGACGCCTTCGCCAGCCGCTTTCATGTCGAGAAAAAACGGCGCGATGGTGTGCCGGTGCAAGGTCTTGATGTGATAGACCTCCTGAAAGGCGTCCATCATCAGTTTCCAATTGGTCGGACAGCGCCGCGCGTGCTGGCGAAAGAAGCGGTGCGAGCCGAGTCCGAGGGTAGTGATGTCGTCGTCGAGTTCTCCGAGGAAGCTACTGACATCGATGCTGGTGGTGTCAGGGTCGAGTACCGCCCAAATCAAACCATGCCGCTCGGCGGCGGGCAGGCGACGTAGACCACGGCTTGCGCGGTCGGTGGTCGGAAAGCCGGCCTGGGCGGGGATGGCGCGCAAGCGACCTTCCAGGTCGTAAGTCCAGCCGTGATAGGGGCAGGTGAGACTCGCCCGGCGGCACACTTCGTTTTCGCCCAGCAGCAGGCGCGCGCCGCGATGGCGGCACACATTCAACAACACCTGGATCTCGCCCTCGCGATCGCGCACCAGCAACAAGGGCATACCGAGGATGTCGCGCGCCAGCATGCTGCCTGGCTCACGCAGTTGATCGGCATGACCCAGACACAGTGGCAGGCGGCGCAACACGTGTTTGACCTCGCGGGCCAGAAAGTCTGGATCGCTATAAGCCGCTGCGGCGACGTAGCCTTCCTGGCCGTCCCATTCGACGCTCTCGCTGCCGTCCATTTCATCGAGCATGCGCTGGAATAGACGGGTCAGGGCGGCATTGAGCGGAGCGGGTGGGGGGTGGCGCTCGCTGGCGCTGGCGGTCTGGGGCATGGGCATGGGGCTCGCGATTACTGGTTCTCTGTGGCGTCGGCACCATGCCTCAATTTGTGACCGGCGCCAACAGCCACTCATCGCCTTTAGTTGCTCAATTCGGGAAGCCCAGGCGATCGGGTTACCCAGCGGCTAGCCGTTTGAGGCGGCCGTGTGTTCCCGCAGCGATGGACGCGAGTAGGGCTTCGGGAAAGTTCGATGGAACTTGACTAGGCAGCTCTTCTAGAACGAGAGGAATATCTTTGACCAGTTCCTCCGTAATCTCAGTCACCAATCCAAAAGGCACGCCTGCTTGCCCTGCACTCTGCGCAAAATGACGAGGCATGATTTCATCGACTCGGTAATGCATCTTGTCGCCAACGGCCATGGCCAGTTTCATCTCTGTGCGACGAAGGCTGCCGGCATCGAGTAGCGGTTGGGTCGAGAGTACGTCGTAGAGTGGGGTGAGATGAAAGCCGCCGCCGGTGGTGATGAACACACTGAAGTTTTTTGCGTGCCCATCGGTCGCGCCGAGTAACCAGAAGGCCATCTGCGCCTTCAGGAAGAGCTTGCGGTCTTCGTGCGGGGTATCGCCGCCTTTGAGCAGTTCGAGGATCTTGAGAAGTCCAGGTCCACCGTCACTCTGGTACCTGCGTGCGGGCGGCACGCCAAGGGCCTGGCAGCAATCCTCCTGAGGGAGACGCAACAGACGACCGTCACCTGTCCAGCGCCGGTCGAATCGTTCGACGACGAGCACCCGCTGATCTTCGAAATCCGCTATGCGGGACGATGCTACCGGAAGGCCTAGACCAGCGAGGATCTGGTGACACAGGAATTCGTTTTCGACGCTTTGCGAGAGGTCGTGACCGGCACGACGACCAATTGGGGGCTTCAAGATATGGGTCGTGGCTGTCGAACTTTGAGGTAACTGCCAGACGCCGTTTTGAAACAGGAGAGCGGTCTTCTCCTGAGCGCCGGCGAGGGAGATGCGAAATTCCCGTGCTTGATCGACGCCGAGCGGCGCGCTCTCCAGATTGCGAAGCATTGCGGCGACCTCCCCTTCGGAAAGTGCTTTGCCCTTGATCTCGCCGGCCGGCCCAGGCTCCAGCCCCTCGGGTAGGAATTGCAGGGCGCCTACGCAGTCGCGACCGATCACCGTCAGCAGGTTGAATGCGTCGGTGCCGTCCGCGTGCATGCGCTCTGCGAGGCGTCGACGGATCTGTTCGCTGTCTGGCAGCAGGTTGTCGAACACCGCGTTGACCAGCGCGCCTGTGTAGTGCTCGGCGCGCAGCGGCAAGGCGAGGGATATGGCGAATGCATGCGCCCAATCGAGCCAACTTTCGTCGTACTGGAATGCGACCGCTCCGCTCGCGGCCCGCGTCAGCCTGCCAACCAATCGGCTGTTCAGATGCACGCCCAGCGTGGCCACGGTGCGCATTCGCGCCATCAGAATATGTCTTCGATGTCACTCGGCGAAGCGCCGGAGCGTTCCTCCACCGCAAGCTGAAGATTGAGAGCGGTCAGGGCGTCAAGCAGCGTCTGTATCTGCGTCGCCGGTTCCCCGGCTTCGAGTTTTGAGATGGTGGCCTGACGGAGCCCAATTTTTGCGCCAAGTTCGCCTTGAGTCAGGCCGCGTTTTTTCCGCTCGCGTCGAATGATGGCGCCCAATTGCTTGGTGGTTCGTGCGAGGTAGGGCATGGGGGGCTCCCTGAGTATTCGGTAAACGAGTAGCCGTATAAATAAAAAATATACTCGGTCGCGTATTAAATAGAAATATACCCGTATGCGTATTAATTATGCTGGCGCGCCAGCCAGGCGCGGATCCGGCTAGGGTTCGAGACTGATATCACCATCACCAGGAGGATGGGCAGCTCACGACGTTCTATTCTGCCGGTGGCCGTTGCGCCAGCCATTCGATGTCCTCGCGCGCGCATTCACGAAACGGTGTGAGTTCACCGCGCGGCATACTGGCGAGCTGGGCCGGGTTCTGCACGCCATAGGCATCGCCGGCGCGCGCGATGCTGTGGGCTTCGAGCGAATAGGGTGACGCCGCGACCATCGCGTAGTCTTTGACCTGCCCGACCAGCAGGCCGGCTGCTGCCAACAGTGCTTCCCAGGCGCTGGCGCTGCGCGGCAACAGGCGCGTTTCCAACTCTGCGATCAGCGCGCCGCGATGGGCAAGGCGATCGGCAGCGGTGACAAAGCGCGGGTCGGTGGCCAGGGCGTCGCTGTCCAAGACCTTGAGAAAGCTCAGCCAATGGGTGGGCAGATAGGCGGAGATCACGATCGCACCCTCCCCGCAGCGCAGGAGATCGGCTGGCGCGCTCAAGGGCGCACTGTTGCCGCTGCGCGGCACTTGCACGCCGGTCATCAAATATTCGACCAACGGGCCGGACTGCAAATGCAGTGCGACGTCGTAGAGACTCACCCGCACCCGTTCGCCACGACCGCTGCGTTCACGTTTAAACAGCGCGGCGAGCAGGGCGTGACAGAAGGCATGACCGCTGGCGGCGTCGACCACCGTGAAGCCGACTTTCATCGGTGATTCCGCCGGACCGGTCATGGACATGATGCCGCTTTCGGCCTGCACGACCATATCGACGCCGCGCTTGCCCGCCACCGAAGCGGTCCAGCCGAAGCCTGATACCGAGCCATAGATCAAGCGTGGATTGAGTGCCATGACGGCTTCCGAGCCCAGGCCCAGACGCTCCATCGCGCCAGGCCGCGAGGCTTCGATCAACACATCGGCCGCAGCGATCAGCTGTTTGGCGGTCGCCAGATCTGCCGCTGCGCGCAGATCGAGACGCAATAGACGCTTGCCACGGTTGTAGGCGACGAAGATCGGTGAGACAGGCAAGTCGGTGGCGGCCGCCGACAGCAAGCGCCGTGCATTGTCACCTTCCGGCGGTTCTACTTTGATCACGTCTGCGCCGTAATCGGCCAACAGCAGGGCCGCCGAGGGTGCGGCCACCATCTGCGCGAATTCTATGACGCGTATGCCGCTGAGCGGCTTGTCGTCGGTGCCGTCAGGCGTGCTCGGCGCCATCACCGTTCAGCCCAGACCCAGACTAGCAATACGGCCGCTCAGGACCAAGGTCATGCTGCCGCTGCCGCGACTGTCGCGCTGGTCATTAAGGGCGGCGGTCACTGCCACCGGCTGGATGCGATGCCAGTGCTCGTTGCTCTTGCCATCGCTGTAGACGATGCGCGCCGGCGCCGAGACATCCCAGCGGTCGAGTTCCAACACGCGGCTGCCGCGCCACACGCCTAGCCCCTTGCGGTCGTCATAGCCGCCGCTATAGCCCAGACCCTGCATGGCGATGGCGGCGCCTAGCGCTTCGGCGTGCAGCGTCAGCGGGCTGCCATCGTCGAGGGTCGCACGCAGCGTTGCATGGCGAAAGCGACGTGTGCCGGCGTGCAGCTCAACCTCCAGATCGAGCGTGTCGACCGCCCACTCCCGGCCGCTCGCAATCTCGCGGATCATACCGGTGGTATAGCGCGGCTCGCCTTCGCGGCCATTCAACTGCACATGGCCGGCCAAGCTGTCGGTAGAGAAGAACAGAAAGGCCAGCGTAAAGCCGCGCTCATCCAGGCCTTCCTCTTCGCCGGTGACGGGTTCGCGTATGCCCATGCGCGGTCGCACACCCCAGGAATGATCGCGACACGACCACCAGTCTTTAACGGCGATACGCACGCCATCGGTTTCCAGCCAGCCGTTGGCGCGCCCGATCTGATCGAAACGTTGATAGTCCTCCACCACGCGCGCGCGCTGACGGCGGAAGTGCGGCTGCTCTTCGTGGGGCGGCACGCTGGCCTGCCAGGCGATTTCACCGCGCAGATGGCTGCCGGCGTCGATGTTGAGATCAAAGGCCTGCAGCGGCTCACGCATTGCGATGGCGATCGGGCCGCAGCGCATTTCGAAGTCGCGCCCCAGGGACTGCGAGGCCCGCGCGTTGTACTGGCGGCCGCCGTTGATCACCACGGCCGCACCGTCCAGCACGTTCATATTGCGATACACGCCCATGGTCAGCTGCGCGGCGCCGCTGCCGTCCGGTGCGTAGAAGGCGAACCAGTGACGATCGAAAAAGCGTGGGTCGCTGGTGCCGACGTGATCGAAAGTGCTGGGGATCTGATGCCACAG
>JANLSI010000680.1:0-3678 GCA_031362345.1 Pseudomonadota bacterium | reverse complement strand
GGACAGATAAGTGATGTGGCCGACCATGCGCGCCAGGCGTAAGCCGCGCTCCGGTATCACACCGTGTTCGACGTAATGCCCCTCATGGAAATCCGGATCGGAACGGATGGCCTGACGCGCGACCTCGTTGAAGGCGATGTTTTGCGTCGACAGGCGCGGCGCGGCCGCTATCACTAGCGCGTGCCGCACTCGCTCGGGAAAGTCGATGCTCCACTGTAGAACCTGCATAGCGCCCAGACTGCCGCCCATGGCGGCCGCCCACTGCACGATGCCCAGCGCATCGGCGAGCCGCGCTTGGCTGGCGACCCAGTCGCGTACCGTGACGATGGGAAAATCCGGGCCGTAGCGGTTGTCTGAGTGTGGCTTGACCGCCAGCGGCCCGCTCGAACCACCGCAGCCGCCGAGGTTGTTCGAGCACACCACGAAGAAGCGGTTGGTATCGACGGGCTTGCCGGGCCCGATGCAGTTGTCCCACCAGCCGGGCTTAGGGTGCTCTTCTTCATGGTGGCCGGCCGCGTGGGCGTCGCCGGACAAGGCATGGCAAATCAGCACCGCGTTGTCACGTGCCGCGTTCAGCTTGCCATAGGTTTCGTAACAAAGGTCGTAAGACGGCAAGGTCACGCCACAATCCAGCGCCAGCGGCTCGTCGAAATGCCGGACCTGCGGAAACACCAGGCCGACACTGTCGGCGTGTTTGGCTTCGGGCATGGAGGGACTACGCAGGCTCGGATGCTTGATGACAGGGGGCGCAGTCTAATAAGTGTGGCGCAGTGCCGCAATGGCGGTGGGCTTGTCGTCGACAGGTTGCTGGTCAACGCTCAGAGCAGGGAATAGCCGACGTCGCGCAGCGGTGCCACCGCCAGCATGAGCAGAAGATTCAAGCCGATCACGACCACCATGGCCGAAAAATCGAGACCGCCGATCGGCGGCAGCAGACGCCGCGCCGGCCGCAGCAAAGGTTCGCTCAAGGCCTTGATGACGCCAATCACCGGATTATAGCCGCCCGGCGCCACCCAGCTCAGAACGATCTGCACGATCACCGCACCTATGAAGATCCACACCGTCTTATTGGCGACTTCGGCGATGGCCACCACCAGCAGTCCGCCGAGCTTGGGCGTGATGCCGACCATCAGCGCCACGAGATAGGTATTCAACAGTTGCAGCGCGAAGATCAGCAGCACCGACGAGGTATCGATGCTGAGCAGCGCTGGAATATAACGCCGCAACGGCCGCAGCACTGGATTGGTGACCGTGACGATGGCCTGGCACAGTGGGTTGTAGAAGTCGGCGCGCACTATCTGAAACAACAGGCGCAATAGCACGGCACATGTATAGAGACCGAACAAGGCGTCGACCAGGAACACCCCGGCATTGGAGAAGTAGCCACTGCCCATCAGCGTGGCACCTGCGCCGCGAGTTCGCGACCGCGGTCGCGGGCGGCAGCGAGTGCACGAGCGACGATGCTCGCCAGATCGGCGTCGGCAAAACTCTGCAACGCCCGCTCGGTCGTGCCCCCCGGCGAGGTGACCTGACGACGCAGGGTTGCCGCATCGTGCTCAGAGCCCCGTGCCAGGCGTGCCGCGCCTTCGACAGTCGCGAGCGACAAGCTGCGCGACAGATCCGCTGACAGACCGAGTTCGCAACCCGCCCGTTCAAGCAGCTCGATCAACAGAAACACATAGGCCGGGCCACTGCCAGACAGCGCCGTGACGGCATCCATCAGATTCTCATCTTCCAGCCAGACCGCCACGCCGACCGATTCCAGCAGGCGGCTTGCAAGGGCGTGTTGACTGGCGGAAACCGCCCCGTTGGCGCACAGCGCCGCCGCCCCGCAGCCGATCTGCGCCGGCGTATTGGGCATTGCGCGCACGATGGCACGTCCGCTACCCAGCCAGGTTTCGAGATGGCTGAGCGTAATGCCAGCCGCGATGGACAGGAACAGCTGACCGTCTCTGGCCGCAGGTGCCAGCGCCAGGGTGACGGCGCGCAATTGCTGGGGCTTAACCGCGAGTACTACGACGTCGGCGTCACGACTGGCGGCCAGGTTGTCGTCGGTGACGGTGACGCCAAAGCGACTGGCGCAGCGCTCGCGGCAGGCCGCTTCGCTGTCGGCGACAAGAATACGCGACGGCGCATGACCGGCCGCCAACAGCCCACCGACCAGGGCGCGGCCCATATTGCCGCCGCCGACAAAGGCAAACAGAGGATCCATCGAAGGCTGTCTTTTCTCTTTAGCCCGAGTTTATCACGCGTCGGCCGGACGCGGCCCGAACAACGCCGTGCCCAGCCTCACCATCGTCGCGCCCTCGGCGATCGCTGCTTCGAAATCATCACTGGTGCCCATCGACAAACTATCCATGGCCACCGTGCCGCCGCGCGCAAGTTCGGCCAGGCACGCGAAAACGGCGCGCTGCGCGCCGAAGTCCGTGCTGGGTGCCGGCATGGTCATGAGCCCGCGCAGTCGCAGCTGCGGCAGCATCGCGACCTCAGCCGCCAGCGCCGGCAACCCATCGGCGATGATGCCGTGCTTGCTGTCCTCACCGCTGACATTGACCTGTATCAGCACGTTCAAGGGCGGTAGGGCGGCTGGACGCTGCTTGTTCAGCCGATCAGCGATACGGATCCTGTCGAGGGTATGCACCCAGCTAAAGTTGGCGGCGACTTCGGCCGTTTTATTGCCCTGCACAGGACCGATGAAGTGCCACTCTATGCACTGCGCGGTGAGGTTTGCGATCTTCGCCAGCGCCTCTTGCAGGTAGTTCTCGCCAAAGGCACGCTGCCCCGCTGCACACGCATTGGCGATCGCGCTGGCGGATTGGCGCTTGCTGACGGCGACCAGCGCGACGCTGCCGGGTATGCGCCCATGGCGCGCTTCGCACTGCCGAATCGTTTCCCGTAGGCGCGCGAGGCGCTGTGCCAGCTCATGCATGTCAGTCACGTCGCGGCCGTGCATGGCCGCCCTCGTTGGTATGTGTAGAGAGATCTTGGTAAAGTTTGGCCGCGCAGTGAAGGCCTTACGTCGCTACCTGGCGCCGCGTCTTAATTGAGCGCGTGCCACGCGGCGTGGTGGGCGGCACACCGGGCGGGACAGACCTAGTCGATGAACAGCGCCATGAGGAGTGCTTAATGGATATCGGTGAGTTGCTAGCTTTCGGCGTCAAAAACCGCGCGTCGGACCTGCATTTATCGGCCGGCCTACCGCCCATGATCCGGGTTGACGGCGACGTGCGACGCATCAACGTGCCGGCCCTCGATCACACCACCGTTCACGATCTTGTCTACGACATCATGAACGACAAGCAGCGCAAGGACTACGAGGAATTCCTCGAGTGCGATTTCTCGTTTGAAATCCCCGGCCTGGCCCGCTTTCGCGTCAACGCTTTCAACCAGAACCGCGGCTCGGGTGCGGTGTTCCGTACCATCCCCTCGGAAATCCTTTCGCTGGAGGACTTGAAGGCGCCGGAAACCTTCAAGAGCATTGCCGACTACCCGCGCGGCGTGGTGCTGGTGACGGGCCCGACCGGTTCCGGCAAGTCCACTACCCTGGCGGCGATAGTCAACCACAAGAATGAAACCGAATACGGACATATCCTCACCATCGAGGACCCCATCGAATTCGTTCACCAATCGAAGAAATGCCTCATCAACCAGCGTGAGGTTCATCGCGACACACTCGGC
>JANLSI010000656.1:0-11200 GCA_031362345.1 Pseudomonadota bacterium | reverse complement strand
GGTTGGGATGCTCGGCGGCATCCAGCCACCACTTGTCGGCGCGCATGCGCGACGCGGCCTCGACAATAGCGGTGGTGAGGTCGCGCAAATCGTCATCGTTGAAGTCCAGATTGAACATACAACGGCCGGTGCCGACCCAGCTTAGATTCACGCCGACGGCGCGCAGATAATATTGCAACAGCCAGTTGTAGCGACTGGGCTGGGTGAACTGCAAGGTCCAGATGCTGGCCAGATGGGTGACGGTGAGCGGTAGTCCGGCGGCGGCGAAGGTGCGCGTGCTTTCGGCGGCCCATTGCGCGGTGCGCGCATTTAAGGCCTCAACTTCGACGCGGGCCGCTGGCGTCTCGACCCACTCCAGAAATTCGGCCATCGCACCCATGGCCAACGGATGGGCGGCGAAGGTGCCGACCACATAGGCCATGCGCATGGGGTGTTGCGGGTCGAAGCGCCGCATCAGCGAATGCCGCCCGCAGACCACGCCGATAGGCATGCCGCCAGCCACGGTCTTGCCATAGACCACCATGTCCGCTCGCACTCCGAAACAGGCCTGTGCGCCGCCGACCGCGAGGCGGAAGCCACTGAATACTTCATCGAAGATCAGCGGCACACCGGCGTCGCTGCAGGCGGCACGCAGTTCGCGCAGCCAATCTCCATAGGGCGACGTGCTTTCGACCGTGCGCCGCACCTCGCTGTTGAGCAGAATGGCGTCGTTGGGCGGCGGCGAGTTGGGATGAAAGGCTTGCACCGGATTGACCAGTACGGCGGCGATCTCATCACCGCGCCGGCGGATGAGTTTAAGCACGGCGCGGTCCATATCTTTGACCGTCAGGCAATCATCGATGCCCCGTTCACTGCCGAGTCCGGGTTGCACGCCATCCCACCAGCCGTGATAGGCGCCGGCGAAACACACCACCAGTTTGCGTCGCGTGTTGAAGCGCGCCAGCCTTACCGCCGCCATCACGGCCTCGGTACCGCTGGCGTGAAACGACACTTCGTCCTGGCCCGAGATGCGTTGCAGCGCGGCTATGTTGTCAGCCACCAGCGGATGCAAGGGCCCGAGCACCGGGCCGAGTTCACGTACGCGCTGCCAGCCGTGCTCCAGCCATTGCTTATAACGATCGTAACCGGCCAGATTGACGCCGTAGGAACCACTCACGTCGAGTGACCAGTTGCCGTCCAGATCGCGCAAGCGGCTGCCGCGACTGGCGGTAACGACCGAGGCGACATTGAAGCCTTCGCGCATGACGGCGGCGAAGGGGAACGGTACGCGGCTGGCATCGGTGAAACGCAGATCCGAGAGGCTGCCGCGTACTTGTTCGGCCCAGGCGTGGGAGTGTAAGGCGCGTTTCGCCAGTCGTTCACGTAGACCGTGCAGGGCTGCGCGGCGCGGCACGATGAAAGCCGGCGGTGCCCCATCGGCCGACAGGAAGCGCAGCTCGTCGGTGTCGCGAGCGCGGATCAGAGGCGCGAGAAAACGCGCCACCGTGGGTGTCCAGGCGCGCGCCGACCATGTCACCCACCAGCGCGGCAGGCTATGGCTCAGTCCATAGACCAGGCCCATCGTCAGGGCGATCCAGGCGGGTGGTGGCACGATGCGGACTGCATCGACTAGCGATTGCTCAAACATGGGCATGACTCCGAAGGATGACTAATTCTTTGCACGCCGCAGGGCGGACGACGTTGCGCCTAGGCAATGGTCGCGGGCGGATTTCGTAGGGTGAAGGCTGCCGTGCGTCACGCCGGACGGCGGTGGGACGGCATGAGGGCAGGCAAAGACGCAAGTTGCTGGCCGTGTTCAAAACCCGTGCACTGTCCCGCAGGCATGTGTAAGGCCCATGACAAATCTGCAGCCGATTGGTGACATTGACGCGCGAACGATCTGAACTGTGACGATGTCACCTTGCGGTCGCGTGTTGATCACGCGCTTGTCACCGCACTCCCATAGCTTGCGCTGCGAACATGCCACGGGCACGACACCGACTGGAGGCCGTTGTGGGATCGCAACTCACGCTATCAGATCGCATCGATCAGAAAATCTTCGATGCGGTTTATTCACGGGCACTGGTCTACAACACCTGTTGGGAAGATCCAGCTGTCGACCGTCGTGCCCTCAATCTGCGCGCCAATGACACCATGCTGGTCATCACCAGCGCCGGCTGCAATGTGCTCGACTACGCGCTGCTCGGGCCACGCCGTATTCATGCGGTGGACGCCAATCCGCGCCAGACCGCGCTGCTGGAGCTCAAGCTGGCGGCCATACGCCGGCTCGACCACGGTGATTTCTTCGCCTTGTTCGGCCGTGGTCACCACGCGCGCTTCGCGGAGCTTTACCGCGTTGCCTTGCGCGCCGAGATCTCGCCTTTTGCACAACACTTCTGGGACGCACGCAGTGGCTGGTTCTCGGCGCAGGGCGGTGGCTTCTACTTTCACGGTCTGTCAGGAATCGTGGCGCGCGCGTTTCGCGCCTATCTGCGTCTGCGACCGCGCCTGGGACGCTTGATTGATACTTTGTTCGACAGCGCCTCGCTCGCCGACCAGCGCGAACTCTATGAGCAGCAGATAGCGCCGCTTTTGTGGGGCTTCTGGATGAATTGGACCTTGTCGCGCCAGCTCACGCTCTCGATGCTCGGCGTACCCCATGCCCAGCGCCGTGAAGTACAGGCCCAGCACCGCCACGGGGTGGCTGGCTTTATCCGCGAATCGATCGAGTATCTGGCACGCAATCTGCCGTTTCGCGACAACTATTTTTATGCGGTCTACGTGCATGGCGCTTACGAACCGCAGTGCTGCCCCGAGTATCTGAAGCCCGTGCAGTTCGCGGCGCTGAAGGACGGACTGGCGGATTGCATCGTGCCGCACACCACCACCGTCACGCAGTTCCTGCGCGGCCACGACGAGCCGATTTCGCGCTTCGTGCTGCTCGATCATATGGACTGGATGAGCTCCTACGACTATCCGGCACTGGTCGAGGAATGGCAGGCTATCCTCGCGCGGGCCAGTGTCGACGCGCGCATCCTGTTGCGCAGCGCCCACGCGCGGCCGCGCTATCTCGATCGGCTGACCGTGGGCGCCGATGGTCGCAAGCTGCGTGATCTGCTGCACTTCCACGACACGCTGGCGCGGGATCTGTCGTGTGCCGATCGCGTGCACACCTATGCAGGTTTCCACATCGCCGACGTGGTGTCGTGATATGAGCCTCGGCGCGGACGCCCGCACGCTCTGGCAACTGGCCCGTGGTCAGCAGCGCGCAGCGCCCAATCATGCGGCGCGGCTCGACGCCTTTTACCGACCCCAGGCGGCCTATTACGACCGCTTTCGCGAGCGCCTGCTGGCCGGCCGTAGCGAGCTGGTCACGGCGCTCGACATCCGCGCGGGACAACGGGTGCTCGAACTCGGCGCGGGCACGGGCCGCAACGCCGAATTCTTTGCCCCGATCATCCCGACGTTAACGCGCTTGACCCTGGTGGATCTGTGCCCGGCACTACTCGAGCAGGCCCGCGCGCGCGCCGCACGCTGGCCGAACTGCGACGTGATCGAGGCCGACGCCACACGCTACCTGGCTGTCAGCATCGACCGCGTGTTCATGTCCTATGCCTTGTCGATGATGCCTGACTGGCAGGCCGCGCTGACTAACGCTTGTGGCATGCTCGCCGCTGACGGCCTGCTTGGCGTCGTCGACTTCTACGTCGCCGCTGCGAACCCGGCGCCGGGTCTGGCGCGCCACGCTGGGCTTACGCGCTGGTTCTGGCCGCGCTGGTTTGGCCATGACGGTGTGCGCCTGGACAGCGCGCCCCTGACCGCGCTGCGTACGCAGCTGGAGACCGTCCATCTGCATGAAGGCCTGGCGCGGGTGCCCTATCTGCCGGGCCTGCGCGTGCCGTATTTCGTTTTCGTCGGACGCAGACGTTGAGGTCGACCTATGATCAAGGTCCGCGCGATCTTCATTTCCGACCTGCATCTCGGTACGCGCAATTGTCAGGCCGAAAAGCTGCTGGAATTGCTCCACGACTACGAATCGGATTATCTCTACCTGCTCGGCGATGTTGTCGACCTATGGGCCATGCGCCGTAGCATTCACTGGTCGCCGGCGCAGAACACTGTGATTCAGAAGTTGCTGAAAAGGGCACGCCAGGGCGTGCATGTGACGTTGGTACCAGGCAATCACGACGAGGCCTTGCGCGAGTACGAAGGCATCTCTTTCGGACACATCCGCATTGTCCGCACGACGGTTCACCATGCAGCCGATGGGCGGCGTTATCTGTTGATCCATGGTGACGAATTCGATCAAGTGGCGCGTTACCACCGTCTGCTCACTATCATCGGTGACCACGGCTACACCCTCATGATGACCCTCAGTCATCTGCTGTCACGTGGGCGTCGCGCGCTGGGCGTGGCCGGGCACTGGTCGCTGTCGGCGGCCATCAAGCGTAATCTGAAGCACGCGGTGGCCTATGTGCACGACTACGAAACCGCCGTCGCGCGGCATGCCGCCGAACAGGGTTTCGACGGTGTCATCTGTGGCCACATTCATGTCGGTGCAGATAAGAATATCGAGGGCGTGCGCTATATGAATTGCGGTGACTGGGTGGAGAGCTGCAGCGCGATGATCGAGCACCTCGACGGCCGCATGGAGCTGCTGGGCGCGAGCTTGACAGTTCCGACAGTCGGCGAGAGACCTCGGCCGGCGGTGGCGATCGGCGTCAGAGCGAGATAGCGAAGGTCCCGCGCCGACGGGGGTGTAGGCAGTCGATCCTTGATCCGTCTCAATAAGCGTCAACTTGCAGGGTGCTACATTCGCGAGACCCATCGCGGTGAACATTGAGCGCGCCATGAACAGTGCACCAGAGTCGACCTATCGAACGACATTTTCGCTCCAGCGCCTGTGGTTGATATTCGCGTGCAGCATGCTTGCAATGTTCGCGATCCTGTTGTTGTTCGGTCGCGAAATCTACCATCAGGCCCCGCCTATCCCCGCACGGGTTGTCTCGACCAGCGGGGATACGCTGTTCACGCGTGCCGATATCGAACGCGGCCAGAATGTCTGGCAAAGCACCGGCGGCATGCAGCAGGGATCATTGTGGGGGCACGGTGGCTACCTGGCGCCCGACTGGAGTGCTGATTGGCTGCACCGTGAAGCGCAAGGACTGCTGGCCGCCATGGCAGGGGCGCGGAGCGGAACGCCGTCGGCACAGCAAGCCGAGATCGATACGCTGCGCTTGCGCGACGAGATGCGGCGCAATACCTATGACGCCAGCAACGGCAGCATCACGGTCAGCGCCGCGCGCGCGAGCGCTATGGGCCTGGTCGCTGATCACTATCGACGTCTGTTCCAGGGCAGCGACGCGGCGGCGCTGGCCCTGCGCAAGGATTATGCGTTTCCGTTGCACGCCGTTTTGACCGATGCCGAATGTCACGACCTGGCGGCATTCTTCTTCTGGACCGCGTGGGCAGCCGTTACCAATCGACCGGGCCAGGACATCACCTATACCAGCAATTGGCCCCACGAACCGCTGGTCGGCAACACGCCTACCGCCGGGGTGTTGCTGTGGAGCATCTTCTCGGTGGTGTTGTTACTGGCGGGTATCGGCAGCTTGGTGTGGTACTACGCTCGCCAGTACGACGTGTGGCGCGCCGACATGGAGCCGATCGGCGGTTACGCGACCAGCGATGCGATGGCTGCTATGACATTGACACCGTCCATGCGCGCGACGGCCAAATATTTCTGGGTAGTGGGTGCCATGATCGTGGTGCAGGTGTTGCTTGGCATCGTCACCGCACACTACGGGGTCGAAGGGCAAGGTCTCTACGGGCTGCCGTTGGTCGACTACCTGCCCTATGCGGTAACGCGCACCTGGCATACCCAGCTGGCGGTGTTGTGGATCGCGACGACTTGGCTCGCGACGGGGCTGTATGTCGCGCCACTGCTGTCGGGTCACGAACCGAAGTTCCAGACCTTCGGTGTGAACTTTCTGTTCGTGAGTCTGCTCATTATTGTGCTCGGATCCTTTGTTGGCCAATGGCTCGCGGTGCATCGCCACATTGCCGATCTGACCGTCAATTTCTGGTTCGGTCACCAGGGCTACGAGTACATCGATCTCGGTCGCTTCTGGCAGATCTACCTATTCATCGGTCTGTTGCTGTGGATGACGCTGATGTTGCGGGCGCTGTGGCCGGCTTTGAAAGATCAGCACAGCGGCTCGCTGGTGTTCCTCGTTGTGATCGCCACAGTCTCCATCGGTTTACTGTACGGTGCCGGCTTGATGTGGGGCCAGCATACCCACATCAGCATCATGGAATACTGGCGCTGGTGGGTGGTACATCTGTGGGTCGAAGGCGTGTTCGAGGTATTCGCGACCGCGATTGTTGCCACGCTGTTGGTGCGCATGGGACTGTTGCGGGTGAGTGTGGCGACGGTATCGGTGCTGTTTGCGACCATCATCTTCCTGGGCGGTGGCGTGCTGGGCACCTTCCATCATCTGTACTGGAGCGGCACGCCTATCGCAGTGCTGGCGCTCGGCGCGGTGTTCTCGGCGCTCGAGGTCGTGCCGCTGATGGTGGTCGGCTTCGAGGCTTACAGCCACGCCCGAACCGCCAGGCAGATGCTGTGGGAGCAGGCCTATCACTGGCCGTTCATGTTTTTTGCGGCGGTGCTGTTCTGGAATATGGTCGGCGCCGGGGTGTTCGGTTTCCTTATCAACCCACCGATTGCGCTGTATTACATGCAAGGCCTGAACACTACCGCCAACCATGGCCACGCTGCATTATTCGGGGTCTATGGCATGCTCGGCATCGGCTTGACGTTGTATTGCATGCGCGGCTTGACCGACTTCCGGCAATGGAATGCGACCTACCTGAAGATTGCGTTCTGGGGTTTGAATATCGGTCTGGCGATGATGACCTTTCTGTCGTTGCTGCCGCAGGGCATGTGGCAAGCCTATGCGAGCATGAAATACTCGTATGCTTACGCGCGGTCGGCCGAGTTTATGCACAGCGCGATCATGGAAGGTTTCGTGTGGGCGCGCGTGCCCGGCGACGTCGTGTTCACGGTCGGGGTGTGCGCCTTGGCCGCCTTCATGGTGAAGTCTTTCGGGCACAAAGCCGGCCGTTAGCCCGCATTTCTCACGCGCGCAGTCGATCCGTGTGTAAACAAGCCCAACACCGGCGCGCGTTTCCCACCTGCATCTCGGCAGGCGTAACCGTCAGGCCGAAAAGCTGCTGGGGGTGCTCCACGAATAGGAATCGGATTACCTCTACCTGCTCGGCGATGTCGTCGACTGAGGGGCCATGCGCTATCCGAATTGCGGTGACTGGGTGGCGAGCCGTAGCGCAATGTCGAGCACCTCGGCGGTCCCATGGCGCTGCTGGGCGCGGGCCGGACCGCAGTGCGGCCCGCGCAAATCCCATCAGACTTGCTTGCGACGCTTCAAACTCGCCATCGCCACCAGGCTCGACGTGAACAACAGCGCACTGGTCGGTACGGGTACCGGCTGGGCGAGGCTCAGTTTCAGGAACTCCGGTTCACAGTCTGGTTCATAACGTCGCACATGTCGTTTTGGCACATTCAGTTTCCCGCGCTCTGGAATTCTGTCAGTGACTTTCCTGCAGTGTTCCAAGCCAGAAATGCAGGCGGTCATCGGTATGCTCTATTTCTTCACCCTTGGATTGTTGTTTATAGTTGGTTCGTGGATTTTTCCTCATTTCCAGCGATGTTGACCGAGGGCTTGTTTTTGCGCGGATACCGCTACGACTTCTGGATGCTCAAAGATCAGATCGACGAGTTCTATCGAAGCGGCACTGCGTCTGGTGCTGGGTTGGCGGTGGTCTGAATGGGCTGGCGCGCGGCCGCCGTCGGTGTTGCCGCAATAGTGACGGCGTGCCTACTCAATGGATGCTCCGCCGTTGACATCTTGAATGCGCTGACGCCGCACCACAGCTATCAGATCACCGAGGGGATCGCCTACGGAAGGGATCCCCGCCAACGTTTGGATGTTTACCGCCCAACACCTTTCACCGCCGGCCAACCGCTGGTCGTATTTTTTTATGGGGGCTCGTGGAATCGCGGCAGCCGCAAGGACTATGTCTTCCTTGGCGAAGCCTTGGCTTCGCGAGGCGTGATTACGGTGGTGGCCGACTATCGTCTTTATCCACAGGTCCGCTACCCTGACTTTCTCACAGACAGCGCAGCGGCAGTGGCCTGGGCGCTACGTGCCGCCCCCGACTACGGCGCAGACTCGAAGAGGCTCTATGTGATGGGCCACAGCGCCGGGGCCTATAACGCCGCGATGATCGCGCTCGATGCGCGGTGGCTAGCCGCTGAAGGACTGTCTGCCGCTAGCCTGGCCGGCTGGATCGGTCTCGCCGGGCCATTTGATTTCCTACCTATCGTAAACCCCGAAGTGCGGCCGGTATTCAACTACCCGGACTCGCCGCCCGACTCCCAGCCGATAGCCCATGTTTCGGCATTTGCACCACGGACCTTTCTGGGTGCCGCAAGTAAGGATTCGCTAGTGGATCCGCAGCGTAATACGCAACAAATGGCCGACAAATTGCGTGCCGCGGGCGTCGCCGTCACGCTGCGGTTTTATCCGTGGGCAAGCCATATCACCCTCGCGAGCGCATTTGCTCGTCCGTTGCGAGGAATCGCTTCCGTGCTCGACGATGTCGATGGTTTTGTTCATGGCGGCGGCGCACCGTTTCTTCGCATTAAAGGTACTGACTATGGAAACTACAAAAATGAGCCCGACGGGCACCCCGGGCGCTAACGGTCCCCTCGCGCAGGGAATCGAACACGCGGGCAGCGGTGCGCACCAGGCGATAGACAAGGTGGACGACGTGCGCATGCTTTGGCAGCAGTTGCTGGGGCTGGCGCACGATCATCTGCACCTAGCGGTCCTCGAAACTCGGCTGGCCGGCCAAAGTCTGGTGGCCATGGTGGCCTGCCGGTGTCATGGTGGCGCCGCTGTTGGTCAGTTCATGGATCGGGCTGCTCGCGGCCGCCGTAGCTGCCTTGGTGGGTGCCGGTCTTTCCATCAATGCAGCCATTTTGCTGGGCGCGGGTGCCAATCTGTTCGTTGCACTGTTGCTGTGCGCATTCATTCGCCGCAAAAGCCGTCACTTGCGCTGGCGCGCGTCGTTGCGCAGCCTAGGGTCCGACACGAGCGTGCAGTAGCCTGAGCGGAGTGCGAGATGAGAAATGCGGCGCCATTCGTCGGCAATCCTGATGTACTGATCTTATCGATAGCAGCGCTGGAAGCCCGAATCCACCGACGCCATCGAAACATTCGCAACTTAGCGACCGCATGTGGTCGTGACATAAAAGTGCGTATGACGTCCTGGCCAGTGCTGGTGACTGCGGGCGTGTCCGGATTTCTGATTGGGCGCCATGGCGCCCAATCGGGTGCGACTCCCAAGACCGACACGGACAATTCGCAACCGACTAAGTTAAGCAGAGCGCTAAAATTTACTCTACGAGTATTCAACGCGTTTCACTATCTTCCTCGCTAGATCCGGCAACTCCGGCGCGTGCTTATTTCGTAATGGAGGTTTTGCAACGCTTTGCCGTGAGGCGCAGCCCGAACAGCCCGCCGCAGGCGCTGCCGAACAAGCATAGGCCCGCCGGTAAGGGAACGCTGCTCGAGTGCAGGTGCGAGGGCAACTCCGCGACGGTGAGCGTGAGCATCTCTAGGCCGGTCGCGTCCCCCACATCGACCAAGCCCGCTTGTGCCCCGACCACGCTGCGACCGCGCAGATCCGGCAGCGCGAAAGTTGTGATGCCATCACCGCCATAGGTGGTTCCAAGTAACGAAAACAGCGCTGTATTCTGACCAATAGGTAGTAGTCGCCCATCGGCGAGCGCCCAGCCGCGCGGCGCGAAATCTGCGGCAAACAAGCTCAACTCACCCAGATACGTCGCGCCGCTCAGGCTACCGCCATCACGGGGCGGAAAGAGCCCCTGTGTCGAGATCAGATAGGTCAGGCCGATGGAGGGCTGCGTGTTATCGAAAGGCTGACTGCCTCCGGTCACGCCCGTCACACCAGCCCCTGCCGCTAGGGTGTGTAGATGGGCGGGCATTTCCGCCTGCGTCAACGTGACATCCTCGGCGCCGCGAATCTGGCCAAGCGCCCATGGACTGAGACCCGCACCGGCACCGGTGCCCACCACGGTGCGCCCGCGCAGATCCGGCAGGGCAAAGGCGTCCTGCCCATTCCCGCCATAGGTCGTTCCAATGAGGGTGAACAGCGCGTCGTTGCCTGTAATGGCGAGCGTTTGGCCATCGGCGAACGCCCAACCAGTCGGCGCGAAGTTGCCGGCAAACAAGCCCATCTGTCCCACAAACGTTTGTCCACCGGTGCCATTGTCGGGGCCGGCGAAAACGCCGCTGGTGGCGATGACATAGTTCAGGCCCAGAGACAGCTGCGTATTTGTAAACGGCTGGTTGGCACCGGTGCTGCCGGTCATGCCGCTGGCCGAGGGCTCGGCATGGGTGTGCGCAGGCAATTGTGCTTGCGTGAGTGACACCAAGTCGATGCCGCGCGTCTCGCCGATCTGCCATGGCCCCGAGCCCGTATGCACTGCTGTTCGCGAGCTCAGGTCCGGAAGTGCGAAGGTAGTGATGCCGTCGCCGCCGAAGTTTGTCCCTAGCAGCGAAAACAGCGCGGTGTTCTGCCCAATGGCGCGCAGTTGTCCATTCGCGCTCAATGCATCGCCCGGCGCGAAATTCCCGGCGAACAAGCGGATATTGGCGAGGGTCTGTACGCCGACACCGAAACCTTCGTCACGGCCGGGGAAGCTTCCCGTCAATGGCACGAAATAAGTCAGTGCCAACGATGGTTGGCGATTCCTCAGTGCCTGCCCGCCACCTGTCACACCGGTGTCGACATTCGCGAGCGCGAGACCTGAAAAGAGCATGGACAATGACAGGCCGAGTGCAGTCGTAATGCTGGAGCGCATGGGGGTGACCTCGCGTAATCGCGGTTGAAGTGTTCCGTTGTCATTGAGCGCAACTGGAAAAGCGTGACCGCAAGCCGGCGCACCACCAACCGATTAGAGCGCTATTGATAGGGTAATACCAGTGCATAGCGGACGGGCCGATCACCGTTGCGCAACCGCAGCGTTGCGCGGCTTGGTCGCGGTCGCACTGCTGAGTAATTTCTCAATCAGCGATGGTGCGGTAGGATGGCCGCGCGCCACTCCGGCGCG
>JANLSI010000621.1:0-8796 GCA_031362345.1 Pseudomonadota bacterium | reverse complement strand
CACGCGTAGCACAATCGAGTCCGATGAGTCCGTCCGGCGCCCATTCCACGACATGCCCTTCGGTCTCGAAGAATTCGCAGATATTGCGCGCTACGTCAAAGTCGTCCTCGACCAGCAGTATTTTCATTGTTGCGAGTCCTGACCCGGCTTATGGTCAAGTTAACGTCAGGTGAAATTCCACTGCAAGAGTGGTCGACATGGGCCTGCTTAGCGCAGGTCAACGCGGCCGCTGCGGGCGCCCGACGGCTGCGCCAGCGAACCCGCGCACAGGCAAGTGAACAAGAGGTCGGTTAGCACGATCGTCGCCCCATGGACAATCCGCTGCCCATGGGCAGCGCCTACATGGGCAGTACCGGGGTCGTCATCTCGACAAGTTCGACGGTGACTTCACCACTTTCGGCGTCCTTTTCTTGAATCAAACCGAAGCCGGGTGCATAGATTTTGATTTCCTCATTACCTGGGGCGAGAGCTGAGAAATCGCGGGTCACGACACAGTTGCCGCTGCACGCGCCGACGGTTGCCGTCGCCGAGGCGGTCACGCTGACAATCCGCGCGACATCTTCGGCATTGCCGACATCGAATTCCTGGCGATAGACCTTGCCGACTTTCGGTCTGGCATACATCACGATGCCGGCCTTGGCACCAGCGCGCAGCGCTTTCCAGGACCCGTGCAGATCGCGCAACTCACGATCATGGTCGACCGCGATGTAGTCGTAGCTGGACGAAACCTCGCCGCAGTACCAGACATTGCCGAGCTTGTCCTGCGCAAACCAGTCCAAGGTGTCTTCGAGGATGTAGTCCGCGCCGGCAATACGGCGCGAAACCGTGTCGTGGACGGTGCGACACTCGACGCCGCCGATGTGCTTGATTTCATCGAGCACCTCGATGACATTGGTTGCGCCCTCGCCGCGATAGACCTGACGCATGCCCGGCACTACCGGAAAGTAGCGATTGGGATTGGCGGCGGCGTGGGCTGCGCTGACGAAATTGGCGGGGCGGAAGGCCGGATCGTAGGCCGCTTCACCGAGCTTGCCGCACAGCGACTGACGTGCTTTCTGCTGCGCCTTGCACAGTTTCTCGTCGTCACCCAAGGCGATGGTCGCAGCCGCATTGCAGGCAAAGCGTTCCAACTTTACGTGCTTGTTCACGCAGCGGGCCGTGGCCAGTGCCTGCGCGGACTGGCTGGCGGCCATGCAGGCTTGCATGGCGAAATGGGTGGTGTCGCTGCAGCTACTGCCGGCTGCCATCGCGCGGCCGACGATGAGCATGCAGAGCAGCGTGAATAGCGCGCCGATGGCGGGCTGGCGCTTGGCAACAGGGCTTGATCGCATAGTCATGATTAATCTCCTCACGCCGCGAAGGCAGCCGGGCAGCGCAGTGCGGCGCTCGCGCCTGCCATGGGCTGTGACCGTGCAGCAGCGATGGTTGCGGGAAGGTTAGTCTACGGTTAAAACCGCGTTGTCTGGCAAGGTCGACCCAGGGCACGCGACTACACTGACCACGCTGAATAGTTTTAGCTTCGGATTAGTGAGCGCTGCACGCCGCTGCAGGGCGGCGAGTACCCGCGCGTGGTGTGAGGCTAGAGCACCTGCAGCGGCAAGGATTTCAAACCGACCAGACGGTTGTTCGGCATCCATTGCGGTTCGCCGTCGAGTCTGAAATTCAAATTACTACGCAGCAGTTCTTCGAACACCACGCGCAATTCCAAGCGGGCCAGCACCGATCCCAGACAGAAATGCACGCCGGCGCCAAAGCCCAGATGTTTGTTCGGATTGCGCGCAATGTCGAATTCAAACGGGCGTTCGAACACGCGCTCGTCGCGATTGGCCGACATCTCCCAGAAGGTCACCTTGTCGCCTGCGCGTATCAACTTGCCGCCGTGGCGGATGTCGCGGGTCGCGGTACGGCGTTTGTAACAGGACGGCGTAGTCCAGCGCACGATTTCTTCGACAGTGGTTTTAAGCAAGGTGGGATCTTCGCGTAGACCCTGCCAGGCAGCGGGCCGTTCGACGAGGGCCCATAGACCGCCGCTGATGGAGCGCGTGGTGGTTTCGGCGCCGGCCGGGAACAGCAAGCCAAAGAAGGAACGCAGTTCGTGATCGGACAGCGTCGAACCATCGACCTCAAAGCGAGCGTGAACGATGGTCGAAAAGATATCGGTCTGGGGTCGTTCACGCTTTTCTTCAATCAAGCCCTGGGCGTAGCGCCGTACTTTGCGCACGTACTCCTCGGCGATGACGGCATCCGAGGGCGCTTCTATGCCGTGGTCTATCCAATCGGCCAGCATGAGCCTGTCTTTCTCGGGCACACCCAGCACGATGCAGATGGCCTGGGTCGGGATCTCGCGCGCGACTTGATGAGCGAAGTTAATACGGTCGCCGGCTTTGATGCTTGCGAGCAGCTCGCGGGTGCGACGTCTTAGTTCAGCTTCCAGTGCCGAAATGGCCTTGACGCTGAAGCCTTCGTTGACGATGGCGCGCAGGCGTTTATGCAGGGGATCGTCGGTCTGGTTCATGACCTTGCCGGCCGACACTTCGTCTTTGATGGTCGTGCCGCCGGCGGTGCGCGATCCGCCTTTGTCTGAGGAATAGGACGCTGCATCCATGATTACGGCATCGACATCGGCGTAGCGACTGACCACCCAGAAGCCTTCGCCGTCGGGTGTCACGGCCGTCGGCTCGTGCCAGTACAGGGGTTCATGGGCACGCAGCCAGGTGAAGAAATCGTGGGGAAAGCCGTGGGCGAACGTTCGGCCATCGGAGAGATCGAGTAACGGTGTATCCATCGACATCATCCTGTGCGTGGGTGGCTCGCGATGCGGTCGAACGCAGGCGTGGGTCGCGCGGATTAGAGCACCGCCTTGCGGGAGATTCCAGCCGCCGTCGGGCCGGTTATACTCAAGCCGCTATTTCGATAGACCTTCCGATCATCGCGCTGCTCGAAGGAGCATGGTATGCCCGCTGCAAGTCCTGCGCTTTCCGCTCATGGCGCTGCTTTAGACAGCTTCGACGCGATCATCATCGGCGCCGGTATCTGCGGCCTGTATCAACTCTATCGTCTACGTGAGCTCGGGCTATCGGTGCGAGTTTTCGAAGCGGGCTCGGGAGTCGGCGGGACCTGGTACTGGAACCGTTATCCCGGCGCGCGCTTCGATTCCGAGTCCTATACCTACGGCTACTCTTTCTCCGCGTTGCTGGCCCAGCAGTGGGATTGGAGCGAGCACTTCTCAGCCCAACCCGAAACCCTGCGCTATCTGGAGTTCGCGGCCGACAAGTTTGATCTGCGCAAAGACATTCAATTCAATGCGCGCGTGGCGGCGGCCCGCTACGATGAAATGGCCAATCACTGGACGGTTACCACCCACAGCGGCACCCAGGCCCATGCCAAATATCTGATTACCGCTGTGGGCGTGTTGTCCGCACCCTATACGCCGGCTATCGCCGGGTGCGATAACTTCCAAGGGGAAAGCTGGCATACCGCCCACTGGCCGCATCGTCCGGTCGATTTGAGCGACAAGCGTGTGGGCGTGATAGGCGCGGGTGCAACGGCGGTACAACTCATTACCGAAGTGGCGAAGAACGTCGGGCAGCTGACGGTCTTTCAGCGCACCGCCAATTACTGCATTCCCCTTAATAACCGCCCGATCGCCGCCACCGAGCAGGCTGCGCTCAAGGCCGGCTATGGCGCGATGTTTGAACGCTGCCGCTCGACCTTTGGCGCCTTCGTGCATGATTTCGATCCCCGCTCAGCTTTCGATGTGTCGGACCAGGAACGCGAGGTCATCTACGAGCGCTTGTGGAACGAACCGGGCTTTGGCTTCTGGCTAGGTAATTTCCACGACATCATGAGCGACGAACGCGCCAATGAAACCATTGCCGAGTTTGTGCGTAAGAAGATCCGTCAGCGGGTGAACGATCCGCTGGTGGCGGAGCGACTCACGCCCCGTGATCACTGCTTTGGCACCAAACGCGTGCCCCTGGAAAGCGGCTACTACGAAGCCTATAACCGGCCCAATGTCGAACTGGTGGATCTCAAGGCCACGCCCATTGCACGCATCACGGCCGCCGGTATCGAGACCAGTGCGCAGGAGTATCCCTGCGACGTCATCATTTTCGCGACCGGCTTCGATGCCGTGACCGGTGCCCTGACGCGCATGGACATTCGCGGTCAAGGCGGCATCGCGCTCAAGGACAAATGGCAGGAGGGGCCGCGCACCTACCTGGGCCTGCAGATTGCCGGCTTCCCGAATCTGTTCACCGTGGTCGGTGCGCACAACGCCGCGAATTTCTGCAACGTGCCTCGCTGCGGTGAGCAGAATGTCGAGTGGGTGAGTGACTGCATCCGTTATATGCGTGATCACAAACTCGCGCGCATTTGTGCCACCGTCGAGGCTGAAGATGCCTGGCGTGCGCACTGCGAACAAGTGGTATCCCACACGCTGTTTTCCCGCACGGACTCGTGGTTCATGGGCGCGAATATCCCTGGCAAGAAGCGCACGTTCTTGGGCTATGGTGGTGGCTTACCACGCTATCGCGCCAAATGTGACGAGGTCGCGGCGGCGGGCTATCAGGGATTCATATTGGAATGACGATGCAATACGGGAGCAGCTCATGAAGGATATCGGCTTCATAGGCACAGGCACTATCGGTGCGCCGATGGCGATGCGGCTGCTCGATGCTGGGCATGGGCTGCGGGTCTTCGACTTAGACGCCGACGTCACGCGGCCCCATCAAGACCGCGGCGCGCTACGGGCCGCATCACTGCGCGAGATTGCCGAACATTGCGCAGTCATTTTCTTATCGCTGCCCGGGCCCAAGCAGATCGAGGCCGTCATGCGGGGGGCGGGCGGGCTGCTCGCCCACGGACGACCAGCCTGCACCATCATCGATTTGTCGACCAATGCCATCGCGCTGAATCGACAGCTGGCCGAACAGGCGAGCGGCCAGGGCATGCACTATCTGGATGCGCCGGTGTCCGGTGGCAAAGTCGGCGCGCTAGCGGGCAAGCTCGCGGTGATGGTCGGCGGCGAGCATGCTGCCTTCGACGCGGTGCGTCATCTGATCGAGTGTTTCGGCGAGAACATTTTCTACATGGGCGCAGCCGGCGCCGGCACCTTGACTAAGCTCATCAACAACCAGATCTTCCTGGCGGCCAGTGTGCTGGTGCAGGAAGGCTTCGTGATGGGCGTCAAGGCCGGCATGGATCCAAGCGCGGTGTTGGAAGTGCTCAAAGTCAGCTCGGCGGTCTCGGTGCTGGGTCGCGCGTCGCTGTTTCTGTCGCGCAAATTCGAACAAGACATCTTCTCGCTGGCGATTGCCGCCAAGGATATCGATGTTGCGCTGGCCTCGGCGCAGGCCCTCGGCGCGGAGATGCCGATGACCACGGCGGCGGCGGGTGTCTATCAGCGTGCCCTGGCCGCGGGTCTGGGCGCGCAGGACTTCTTTGCCACCGTCAAAGTGCTGGAAGCAGCGGCGGGTGTGACCGTGCCGCCGTTACAGAAGTTGCCGGCAGTAGAACCACAGGCGCGGTGATTTTATGACTATCGACAACGAATTCTATACGGTGCAGAACCACGGCCCGTTCGATTATTTCGACTTGGGCGATTTCGCACTCGAAAGCGGCGGCACCTTACCGGCCTGTCGTCTAGCCTATGCGACGCTCGGCACCCTCAACGCGCGCAAGGACAACGTCATCTTGTTTCCGCATATGTTTTCGGGCACCAGTAAACACATGCAGATGTACGTCGGTGAAGGTCTCGCCATCGATCCGGCGCGCTACTTCGTGGTCCTGCCGAACATGCTTGGCAACGGCCTCTCGACTTCCCCGCACAACGCCGCGCCGCCCTGCGCGATGGCGAACTTTCCGCTGCTCACGATCGGTGATGACGTGTGTGCCCAGTATCGGCTGCTGACAGAGAAATTCGGCATTGAGCGCCTCGAACTCGTGCTCGGCTGGTCGATGGGTGCGCAGCAGACCTTTGAGTGGGCGGTCAGTCACCCGGCCATGGTGCGCCGTGCCGCACTTATCGGCGGCACCGCGCGCGGTACGGCCCACAATCATCTGTTCGTCGCCAATGCGATGGAGATGATCAAGTCCGATCCTGCCTGGGCAGGCGGGCAGTACACCCAAGCGCACGCAGTCACGGCCGGACTGCGGCTGCTGGCGCATTTCTTCGCGCAATCGGGATTGAGCAAGGCTTTCTACGCACGCGAGACCTGGCGGCCGCTAGGATTTGCGAGTTTCGATGCATTCATGACCGGTTTCTGGGAAGCCTGGTTCGCACCCATGGACGCCAACGCCTTGTTGAGTCTGCTCAGCAAATGGCAGCGCGCCGATGTGTCACGCCACACCGGCGGCGATCTTGGCGCAGCGCTGGCGCGCATCAGCGCGGTGGTATTCAACCTGCCCTTCGCGCAGGACATGATGTTCACGCTCGACGAATGCCGCGCCGAGCATGAGCTGACGCCGCGTAGCACGCTGAAGCCCATCCCCACCGACTGGGGACATTTCGGCATGCTGGGCGTAGCGCCCGCAGACAAGCATTTCATTGATCGCGCGATTGCTGAGCTACTCGCAATCACGCCGTGAGCAGGAAGTGCAAGAGTAAATTTAGGTCTCTACAGTTCCGCGTTCGCCACTGCGCCTACAGTGATCGGACTGGTGTTGGGCATCGGCTAGCGAACCAGCGTGCGTCGTTTAAGCAAAGCTGCCCTGGGCTTAAGGCCGCCGCATCATGGTTTGCTGTCCGGTGCCGGCGCCTGCGGCGCATAGACTTCTTCGACTTTGCGTAAGCCTGCGACGCCGGTCGGCCAACCGCCGTAGTGGGCCAGATGCAGCATCATCTCCTCGACCTTGGCGCGCGGAATACCCAGGTTCTTGGCGCCCAACAAATGGGTTTTCAACTCCGTCTCGCGACCCAGCACCGTCAAGGCCGCGATGGTGATCATCGAGCGTTCTTCGAGTGCCAGCCCCGGCCGGTTCCAGATATCGCCGAACAGATTGGCGACCGTTACCTGCATGAAATCGCTGGCGAGCGCGGCATCGTCGGGCGCGCGGCCAAACAGCTTGGCCATGGCCTCTTTGCCTTTTTCGAGACGGGTTTTGTCAGTCATGTCTTGCTCCTATTGGGCGTAAATCGGCGATTGCGTAATCGCGCTCAGTGGACTGCGGGTTAGGTGCGACTATGGATCTACACCCGACGATTTCGCATTGGTACGCGGCGTGAATGTGACTTTCATCCCGTTCTGTGACGGTAATCGCACAAACTATCGCTAGACGAAGAGCCACAACGGGGGGGTGGCGGGATTACTGTAGGCTTACCTAAACCACTGCCGGAGGCAGAAATGAAATCCAAAACGCTTGCCATCGCTCTAAAGGCTATTGCAGTCACTCTCTTTGCGCTGGCCGCGATTCCGATGCCGGCGAATGCCGCGACGATCAGCGCAACACCGCTCGATGGGCTCCGATCGGCATTCACCATTGAGTTCACTGATCTGAATTCTAACAATTTGTTCTTAATGTCGGAGCTAACGTCCTTCTCCGGCGTAACGGTTTTTTCTAATTTTTATAATGGATTTTACCCCGGTAGTGGCGCGCCCTCGATTCCGGGCATCACCTGCACAAGCTGTTCCCTAGGTGGTACGTGGTTGTTTGCCACGCTCCCGATTGACGAATTTAACGCTAACATCCTCGTCGCGGACGGCACAAAGTGGTCATACGCCCTGACGGGTCTTCCTCCACCGCCTACGCCTGAGGTCCCAACTCCTGGCGCCTTCACGTTGTTCGCCTCAGGCCTTGGCGTGATCGGGTATAGGGCGAGTAACCGGCGTTTTCGCGCGTAGTTTTCGGGGACAGTTTACCGAATTCTTTTGGTAATCTGCGGCCATCTTCAGCGTATCAATCGACGGCATCGCGGGTCGGCCGTCGCCCCGGCCGGCCGGGGATCAGCGACCTGCCAGTAGTCGCCGCAAGTCGAGCAACGAAACTTGCGTCGCCGAGCGGGCGCCCCGATCTTGAATGCTTGCGGATGCAATCGCGGGTCGCCTCGTCGTCGTCGACTGCGAGCCCTGGAGCATATTCTCCGATCGTCGCTCGCAATCTGTCCCACGATACGACTCCATCGCGAACCTTATGTCGCCTTTCATAGGCGCTGGACCATCGCCATTGCGTGGGGTCACGACATAGACCCGCAGCCACCGGGTTGTAATCGACGTAGCGCAGTGTCGCGCGCAGGTAAGCCTCGTCCATCACGAAGGAATGAAATCGCTCTTGCCACAGATGACCGCGCCACCCGGAGCGAAAATTGACTGCGCGTGTATAGCGTCGATGTGTTTCACCCAACACCGCGCGCAGCCCATCTTCATGTTGAGGGACCATCACCAGGTGCACGTGATTGGGCATCAGACAATAAGCCCAGATCTCGGTCGCCGCCTTGCGGGAGAATTCACCCAGTAGTTTGAGATAGTAGAGATAATCGGCGTCTTCGAAGAAGGTAGGCTGCCGACGAGCTCCGCGCTGAGTGACGTGATGAGGCAGCCCGGGCACGACAAGTCTCGGCATTCTGGCCATATTGCACCTCCTTGTGCGTCATGGGTGGCCGTTGCCACCCAGCTTACGAGTTGGAGTGGTGATCGGTAAAGCTGTGCCTGACGTCGAGATCGAAATCGGTAAACTGTCCCTGTATTCCGCGGCAACGATCGCATGATCGAGCTGACGGCGTCACCGGTGCCGGTGCCAGCGTCGGTGTGGCTGTTTGGTTCGGCGCTGGCGGGGTTGGCTGGCGTCAAGCGCCGCAAG
>JANLSI010000065.1:0-2669 GCA_031362345.1 Pseudomonadota bacterium | reverse complement strand
TCGAGAAATTTGATGGTCAGACCGGGGCACAGCACGGCCTTGGCCCGCAGCAGATGCTTCAAGCGCGGCAGGGCGAATTTGGCGGTGTCGAAATAGCGTTCGTCGGGCCAGAAGCGGATGGTGGTGCCGGTGTTGCGCGCGCCTACCGTGCCGATTTCTTTAAGAGCCGTATGGGTCTCGCCGCCACGAAAGGACATCATGTATTCGCGCCCACCGCGCCGCACCCGCACTTCCAGTTCCTTGGATAATGCATTGACCACTGACACCCCGACGCCATGCAGGCCGCCGGCGTATTTGTAGTTCTTGCGCGAAAACTTACCGCCCGCATGCAGGCGTGTCAGCACTACCTCGACGCCACTGATTTTTTCGCCCGGATGTTCGTCGACCGGCATACCGCGGCCGTTGTCACCCACCGTCACCGAACCATCGGCATGGAGGATGACCTCGATCTGCGCGCAATGGCCGGCTATCGCCTCGTCGACGCTGTTGTCGATCACTTCCTGGATTAGATGATTGGGACGCGAGGTGTCGGTGTACATCCCCGGCCGTTTACGTACCGGTTCAAGACCGGTCAGCACTTCGATGTCGGCGGCGTCGTAGCGTGCGCTCAAGGGCTGGCTTCCATCGCGCCGACGGCGCGTAGTTGGACTGGGGAAAAAACCGGCGCGATTATGCCAGTGCCCTAGACGCGGCGAAACGCGTCCCCGCAGTCAAGAGAAATCTGCGACCAGCGCCTCCCGCACCGGGCTCGCCAGGATCACTTCGGCGCGATAGGCGGGATGCTCAATGCCGAACTTCACCTCCAGCCCTTGCTTGAAAGCCGTCACTGCTACCGCTGGCAATTGAAAGCGCAGGAAGTGTACCGCCGAAGTCTTCTCTTCGTCGGCGCGCTCGAGGTCCTCGTCGGCGATCGCGACAACGCGCGGCTGACCGGCTACCTCCAGCCACACGCTGTGCTCGACGCCCCGTAGCGCCGCCAGCGCCGCCTGGCGCTCAGTGACGTTCTCGTATTCGAGCATGAAAGTCGCTTTCAGGTTGTCGCCGTCAGGGATGAGCGGATTGTAGGCCGACAACTCGTCCTCGATAGCTGCGCTGGCAAAGATCCGTTCGACGCGCAGCATTTCCTGGATCTGGTATTGGACGGTCAGACGGTCTTCGAAATAGAGCGCGGCATGGGCGCCGATGAACACTTTGCGCCGCGTCTTGTGGGCGAGCACCGCGCGCCGCATGTCGGCACGTTGGTCATGATAGGCCTCGAGGGTGAGCAGGTCAGCACGCGTGAGCTTCAGCATAGTGAGTTGTCAAATTCCGTAGGCAAGCTTTAACAGAGTGAAGGCCGAAATCGCATGGCTGCCGTTGTTGACACCGTGCTCAATCAGCTCACCCGCCATCGGGCAGTCGCTGACGTAATGATCGACCTTCGATTCACCGATGCGTTTGACGATGGGTCGGCAGATCTTCTGGGCAAAGGCGTAGCTCTCTTCCTTCACCGCGTAGGTGCCGTCATGGCCGGAGCAACGGTCGATGACCAGCACCTCGGTGCCAGGCACCAGTTCGAGGATTTCCTTGGTCTTATGGCCGATGTTCTGTACGCGCTGATGACAGGGCGCATGCCAGGCTATCTTGCCTAGCCTGCCCTTGAAATCGGTGCGTAATTTGCCCGTGCGGTGGCGGGCCATCAGGTACTCATAAGGATCGACGAAAGCCGCCCGCACCTTCTGCACGCGCGCGTCAGCGGGGAACAGCAGCGGCAGTTCCTGACGGTACATCAATACGCAGCTCGGGATCGGCGCAGTGATGCGCAGCCCGCGCTCGGCAAGTGCCAGCAGCGGCGGAATATTGATGTCCTTGTGCTTCGCGACGGTGTCCAGATCGCCCAGCTCCAGCTTGGGCATGCCACAGCACACTTCCTTCTCAACCAGCTCGACCGCCACACCGTTGTATTCGAACACCGTCACCATGTCGGCCACCGTCTGCGGCGCATTACGGTTGCCGTAACAAGTCACATAGAGCGCAATACGATCATCGGGATGGGTGGCCGCAGGGCGCTTGGCCAGGCGACTGCGCGCGTTCGAACTATAGAATTTCGGCAATGGCGCTTCGGCATGCACGCCAATCGCGCTCTGCATGAGCTTGCGTGCCACGCCGTTGGCATTGACCGCATTGACCACTTCGGCCACCACCGGAATACCAGCCAACTTGCCCACTGTATCGGTCGAAGTCAGCACCCTATCGCGCAGCGTTGCGCCGTCTTTTTTGAACTTGACGGCCTTGGCGCGCAGCATCAGATGGGGGAAATCGACATTCCATTCGTGGGGCGGCACGTAGGGACACTTGGTCATGTAGCACAAATCACACAGGTAGCACTGATCGACGACCTTGCCGTAATCGGCCTTTGCGATGCCGTCGACTTCCATGGTGCTGGAGTTGTCGACGAGGTCGAACAAGGTCGGAAAAGCATTGCAGAGACTCACACACCGGCGGCAACCATGGCAGATGTCATAAACGCGCTCGAGTTCTTTTTCGAGCGCTGATGGGTCATAAAACGCTGCGTCCTGCCAAGCAATGGGCCCATGGTGCAATCCTAAACGTCGGCGTCGGGGCCTCGGTGACCCTTCGCGTCCGGGTCTACTGGAGCTCTCGGAGAAAGTTGCCACGTTGCGTGCTGT
>JANLSI010000584.1:0-5075 GCA_031362345.1 Pseudomonadota bacterium | reverse complement strand
GTGCGCCTCAGGCGGCTATTACGTCGCGGCAGCGGCCGACAAGATTTACGCGGACAAGGGCAGTTTGGTCGGCTCGATAGGCGTGCGCATGGACGGCTTCGGCTTCGTCGACAGCATGCACAAGCTCGGCGTCGAACGGCGTCTGTTCACAGCCGGCGAGAACAAAGGCTTTCTCGACCCTTTTTCGAGCCTCGATCCGGTACATGTTGAACATGTGCGCAAACTTTTAGCCGACGTGCACCAGCAGTTCATCAATACCGTTCTCAAGAAACGCCGCAGCAAACTCAGCGATGATCCGGCGCTGTTCTCGGGCCTGGTGTGGACTGGTGAGCGCGCGCTGGAACTTGGGTTGGTGGACGAATTCGGCTCGACCGGCATGGTTGCACGCGACGTGATCGGTGCCGAGAAAATCGTCGACTTCACACCCCGTGACTATTCGGTAGAGGGGCTGCTGAAGCGCACCGGCGTATCGATGCTGAGCGAACTGGCGACCACACGCGGCTGGTCATGGTGAATCGCCCAGGAACCACCGGGTAGTAGACTTTCGTCAACAGCCGGAGCCTGGCACCGAATTAGAAACTGACTGGGCAGGCATTAAAGATTCGTGTTCTAACCCGCGAATGTTTGGCCTATACTACCGCGCCCTCATGGCCAGCGAACTACCTGAAAATATCGAATGCCGGCAACTCGCGGCGGGCACGGGTGAGCTGAGCGGCAGCCTGGCGGCGGCACGACTCGCGCGTATCGATGAACCCTATCGCGTTGCGGGCGTAACACAAATCGCCGTCCGTTGCCGCGCCAGGGACGGCGGCGGATATGAACTGCAGGGGCACATCGCGGCCCCGTTGGAAGCTCGCTGCCAACGCTGTTTGGAATGGATGGCGTGGCCGGTCGACGTGACTGTGGAGCTGGTAGCGTTCAGCACAGCGCCGGTCGCCCAGGACCACGACGAAGCAGACTGGATCGAACTCACCGACGGCATGCTGCCGCTGAGGGAAGTGCTGGAGGACGAAGTCCTGCTGAATTGTCCGTTGGCCCCCGTACATGGGCTATCGGAT
This sequence comes from Pseudomonadota bacterium, assembly GCA_031362345.1. Classification (GTDB taxonomy): domain Bacteria; phylum Pseudomonadota; class Gammaproteobacteria; genus JADJYF01. The sequence goes on along the minus strand of JANLSI010000584.1, from coordinate 4,017 downwards.
TGTCCGGCGGGCGATAGTTTCGCGGCAGACGCGGTCACGCGTGACCGCAAGCAGCCGTTCGCGGGCTTGGCCGATTTGCTCAAGTCACGCGATCAAGAGTGAAAACAGACGGAATTTATTGAAGCGGAGAGTGCATCATGGCAGTCCAACAGAACAAGCCGACGCCTTCGAGTCGCGGCATGCGACGTTCCCACGACCGACTCAAGAACCCGGCATTGTCGGAAGAGCCAACCACCGGTGAAACCCATCTTCGCCATCATGTCAGCGCCGACGGTTACTACCGCGGCAAGAAAGTCCTGGCGGACAAAGAATAAGTTGTCCGGCCAGTGGCGCGACACCCTGGGCTGGGCGTCGCGCCGACAGCCGCCGCGTGCACCCCATTCCAAATTTGACCTGACCGACACCCGCGTTCTGCTGTGACGATTCGTATCGCAATCGACGCCATGGGCGGTGATCACGGTCCTGTGGTGACCGTGGCTGCCGCCGCGCGTGCGCTTGCGCGCCATTCGGTACTGGAATTGGTGCTGGTCGGCGACCAGGCGACGCTGACGCAATCATTGCGCGACAACGGCCTCGCCGAGCATCCGCGCGTGACGGTGCACCATGCACAACAGGTCGTCGAAATGCACGAGCGCCCGTCGCTCGCGCTACGCGGTAAGCGCGAATCCTCCATGCGTAAGGCTATCGATCTGGTTAAGGACGGCAGTGCCATGGCCTGTGTCAGCGCCGGCAACACCGGCGCGCTGATGGCTATCGCGCGCTATGTATTGAAGACCTTGCCGGGCATCGATCGGCCGGCGATCTGCGCGACCTTGCCTGGCCTGCTCAAGACCACCCACGTGCTCGACCTCGGCGCTAATGTCGATTCAACCTCGGAGGAACTGTTCCGCTTTGCGGTGATGGGCGCGGTGCTGGCCGAAGCGGTCGACAACCGCGAGCATCCTTCCGTCGCGCTGCTCAATATCGGCGAAGAAGAAATTAAGGGCAACGATCGCGTCAAACAGACTGCTGTGCTGCTTGAGAAAAGCCCGCTTAATTATGTAGGTTTCGTCGAGGGTGATGGCATCTTCGCCGGCAAGGTCGACGTCATCGTCTGTGACGGCTTTGTCGGTAACGTCGCGCTCAAGGCCAGCGAAGGCGTGGCGCGCATGCTCGGCGACATCGCCCGCGAAGAATTCAAACGCAGCTGGTTTTCCAAGCTTGGCGCCGTGTTCGCCAGCCCGACATTGAAAGCCCTGCGTAGTCGCGCCGACCCGCGTCGTTACAATGGCGCGAGCCTGGTGGGTTTGCGTGGCATCGTGATCAAGAGTCATGGCAGCGCCGACGCGTTCTCGTTCGAACACGCCATCAATGTTGCGGTGCTCGAAATCGAAAAAGCGGTACCGGATCGCATCAGCCACCTGCTGGAAGAATTGCTGGCTGGCAGCGAATCATTATGAATCACGCGAATTGCTCCGCCCGGCTTGGTTTCGTCTTCCCCGGCCAGGGCTCGCAAAGCATCGGCATGGTAGCCGCGCTGGCGGCCGAGTTCGGCGAAGTCCGCGCGAGGTTCGATGTTGCCACGGAGGTACTGGGTTTCGATCTGTGGAAGCTGGTCAGCGAGGGCCCCGAGGAAGAACTCAGCCGCACTCAGAACACGCAGCCGGCACTGCTTGCGGCCAGCGTCGCGAGCTGGGATATCTGGACCCATTTGGCTGGGCCAAAGCCCAGCGTGATGGCAGGTCACAGCTTTGGCGAATATTCCGCCTTGGTCTGTGCAGGCGCGCTGGATTTTGCAACGGCCATCGCGCTGGTCGCTGAACGCGGTCGGCTCATGCAGGAGGCCGTACCGGCCGGACAGGGCGCGATGGCTGCCATACTTGGCCTTGACCTCGGCGCGCTCGAAGAGGTGTGCGCCGAAGCGGCTTCTGGCGGTGGCGTGTGCTCCTGCGCAAATCTCAATGCACCGGGACAAATAGTCATCGCTGGTAGTGCGGCGACGGTGGATCGTGCCTGCCTACTAGCCAGCAGCCGTGGCGCAAAGCGCGCCATGAAACTGCAGGTCAGCGTGCCTGCTCACTGCGCGCTGATGAAGCCGGCGGCCGACAGACTCGCGAAACGGCTTGCTGATGTTCATTTCGAGACGCCGCAATTAAGTGTCCTGCATAATGTCGACGTTACCTGTCACAATGACGCGGTGGAGATTCGCGATGTATTGATTAAACAACTCTATTCGCCGGTACGCTGGATAGAGACCATTGAGCAGTTCGCACACGCTGGCATTACCCATATCGTGGAATGCGGGCCCGGTAAGGTCCTGGCACCGCTGATCAAGCGCATCGACAAGAACTTGCAGACCGTCGCCATGAACGATCCGGATAGTGTCCGTGATTTCATTGCCCTCGCTCGGAATGAATTGTTGTGACCACGAGACATCTCGCCCTGGTAACGGGCGCAAGTCGGGGCATCGGTCTGGCGATTGCGCAGCAGCTGGCGAATGACGGCTTCGACATCGTTGGCACGGCAACATCCGGCGCGGGTCTTGAGGCTATCGAGACGACCTTGGGAGCGGGCGGCGCACTGCGCGCGAGCTTGCCACTCGATGTGTTGGATCGGGCCTCTATCGGGGCATTTTTCGCGGCTCTGGACGCGCGTCAACTGAGTCCTGCAGTGTTAGTCAACAACGCCGGTATTACGCGCGACAATCTGCTGCTACGCATGAAGGACGACGAGTGGGATGCGGTGATCGCAGCCAACCTGAGCGCAGTGTTTACACTGAGCCGGCGCTGCGTGCGCGCGATGCTGAAGGCGCGCTTTGGCCGCATCATTAATATCACTTCCGTAATCGGTGCGGCTGGCAATGCAGGTCAGGCAAATTACGCGGCGGCCAAGGCCGGCGTGGTGGGCTTCACTAAGTCACTGGCGCTCGAAGTCGCCACGCGCAGCATCACCGTCAACGCAGTCGCGCCCGGGCTCATCGATACCGATATGACGCGCAAACTTACCGATCAGCAGCGCGAGGCTGCCCTCGGTCAAATTCCTATGGGACGCATGGGTTCGGCCGCCGAAGTGGCGGGGGTGGTGGGCTTCCTCGCTTCACCATTGGCCGCCTATGTCACCGGCGAGACCATCCATGTCAATGGCGGGATGTACATGGCCTGACATAATAGTGCCGGGCTAGCGTCACAGGGCGAAACTGTCGGGCGTTTTGGGCCGCCCAGATTTCTGATGTTTTTAAAGTTGATTTCAAAGGGTTACTGCCAGCACACGCACAACGTTTGCTTGCAGTTTGGTCGGTTTTCACTAAACTAGCATTCGCCGCAACCACGGCGGCAACACCATTGGGAGGAACTTCAAGCGATGAGCAGCGTTGAAGAACGTGTCAAGAAGATCGTCGTTGAGCAATTAGGGGTCAAAGAAGAAGAGGTCACCAACGAAGCATCGTTTGTCGATGACTTGGGTGCGGACTCGCTTGATACGGTTGAACTGGTAATGGCGCTCGAAGAGGAATTCAAAACTGAAATTCCTGATGAAGAAGCTGAAAAAATCACGACCGTTCAGCAGGCCATCAATTACATCAACGATCATCAGGATTCATAATACCCACAAGCATTTGCGATAAGGCCGCGCTTCGGTTCCAGAACGCGGCCTTTTCCATTTCTAGATCCCGGCAAGAGGTACAGTCAAGTTGGCGCAGCGGGTGGTGGTTACAGGCATGGGACTGGTTGCGCCCAATGGCAATACGGTCGAGTCTTCGTGGCAGAACACGGTTAATGGCGTAAGCGGCATCGCGCCGATTGTGTCGTTTGACGCGTCCGGATTCGCGGCGCGCATTGCCGGCGAAATCAAGAATTTCGACATCACACAGTTCATCTCCGCCAAGGAAGCGCGCAAGATGGACCCGTTCATTCATTATGGGTTGGCGGCGGCCATTCAGGCCGTTGAGGACGCCGGGGTGGTGGTTACCGAAGCTAACGCCAAGCGCATCGGTACCATCATCGGTTCCGGCATCGTGGCAAAAGCCGCGCCGGATGGCTA
>JANLSI010000521.1:0-2896 GCA_031362345.1 Pseudomonadota bacterium | reverse complement strand
TCACGAGCCGGGCTTGCCGGAATCCTTCAACGTCTTGATCCGCGAATTGCAATCGCTGTGTCTGGACGTGGAATTACGGCAGCGCGAACCGCAAGAAGCGTAGAAACATAAAGGAGTCGGGAGTCGGAAGTCGGGAGCCTTCGGTTTCCCTTCCGATTTTCGACTCCCGACTTCCGAATTCGACAACTTGCCGGGCAACCGCGTGCAGGTCAAGTTGAAACTATCGGCGCCCGTTGAGAGTGCGCCACTCAGCTTTACCATCGATAACCCGGCGCGCATTGCCATCGATCTGCCGGGCACAACCTTGAACCTCAAGGATCGCACGCAGCGTATCGGTGTCGGCAACGCAGAAAGCGTCACCGCCGTTGAAGCAGAGAATCGCGCACGCGTGGTCGTGAATCTGGGACAGCTCGTGCCTTACGACATCGAGACCAATGGCAACGTTATCGCGATCACGCTGGAAGGGAACACCTCTAGCCTGCAGACCGAAGCGCTGCCGACTGCACCGACCCATCCGACGCCCGTTTCGGCGCCCGCCGCGAACGTTGCAGCGGCGGCGGGTAATACCATGCCGGGCCATGGCAAAGGCAGCATCCAAGACATCGATTTCCGTCGCGGTGCTCACGGTGAAGCCCAGATAGTGGTCAAGATGTCGGCGCCCGATATCGGTATCAATATCGCTCAGCAGGGCGACAACGTGGTGATCGACTTCGCCGACACCAACCTGCCGGAAAACCTCGACCGAAAGCTGGATGTGCTCGACTTCGCGACCCCGGCCAAGGAGATAGACACCTTCCGGGAAGGCAATGGCGCGCGCATGGTGATTAAGCCCACCGGGCTGTATGAGCATCTGGCCTATCAGTCTGACAACACCTTGACCATCGAACTGCGTCCGCTGACCAAGGACGAAGAAGTCGAGAACAAGAAGAAGAAATTTGGTTATACCGGCGAACGTCTGTCACTCAATTTCCAGAACATCGAAGTGCGCGCGGTGTTGCAGCTGATCGCGGACTTTACTGAAAAGAATCTGGTAGCCAGCGACACGGTCGGCGGCAACGTCACCTTGCGTCTCAAGAACGTGCCCTGGGACCAGGCGCTCGACATCATTCTCAAGTCGCGGGGCCTCGACAAGCGCGAGATCGGCAACGTAATGATGGTCGCGCCACAGGAAGAGATTGCGAATCGCGAGAAGCTTGAGCTGGAATCGGCGAAGCAGATTCAGGAACTCGCGCCCTTGAGAACGGAATTCATTCAACTGAACTACGCAAAAGCTCAGGCCTTCGTCGACTTGTTCGAAGACGAGAAGAACAAGCTGTTGTCACCGCGTGGCCATGCCACCATTGATGAACGGACGAATACCGTGCTGGTGCAGGACACCGCCGACAAGATCACCGAACTGCGCAATCTGGTGAAGGTGCTGGATATTCCAGTGCGCCAAGTGCTGATCGAATCGCGCATCGTGATTGCCAACGAGGATTTCTCGAAGGATATCGGTGTGCGGTTTGGCTACAGTCACCAGGGTAATCTCAAAAACAACGCCCCGAGCAAGAGCGGTAGTGGCGTCTCAGGATTCAACTCCAGCGTCGGCGGCGGTATTCCAGGTGACATCAAATACCCGAGCACTACGACCTTCAATACCGACGGTCTGGAAAACTACATCGTCGATCTGGCGACCTCGGGTCAGGCCGCCAACTTCAAGTATGCGGTCGGCAAGTTCGGCAGTTATCTTCTGCAACTTGAGTTGACGGCCATGCAGCAGGAAGGCAAGGGCGAGGTTATTTCTGCGCCGCGCGTGATCACCGCCAACCAGCATGAGGCGACCATCGAATCAGGTACTGAAATCCCGTATCAGCAAGCCTCTTCCAGCGGCGCGACGGCGGTGTCGTTCAAGAAGGCCGTGCTGAGCCTTAAGGTCACCCCGCAGATCACCCCCGACGACCGGCTGATCATGGACCTGGCCGTGAACAAGGACTCGGTGGGTCAGATCTTTGCCGGCGTCCCGAGCATCGAAACCAACGGGCTCACCACCCAGGTGCTGGTCGATGACGGCGACACCGTGGTACTCGGCGGCATCTTTGAGTCGGAAAATCGTGACGACAAGACCAGCGTGCCATGGTTCGGCGATCTGCCCTACCTCGGCCGCTTGTTTAAGCGTACCGAGAACACCGCCAGCAAACAGGAACTGCTGGTATTCGTGACACCGAAGATCATCAAAGAGACCCTCTCGCTGTCGAAGCGCTAAGCCGCCGGCAGCTGCTATCATTGGAAGCGGGAGCTTGAGCTCCCGCTTTTTTTTGTCGGAGCGACAATGGCCATGCGCAGACGCCCTAGGCGGCGGCAACTCGGCTGAGCAATCGTGGCGGTTGCATCACGCATATTCCTGATCGGTCCGATGGGCGCCGGCAAGACCACGATTGGTAGTCAGTTGGCGCGCACCCTGAAGCTCGACTTCATCGATTGTGATCAGGAGCTTGAGCATCGCACCGGCGCGAGTGTCGCGCTGATTTTCGACATCGAGGGCGAAGCTGGCTTTCGTGAGCGCGAAAGACGTCTGATCGACGAGCTGACCCAGCGCGACGGCATCGTGCTGGCGACCGGCGGCGGCGCCGTGCTGGCCATCGACAACCGGCGCTGGCTCCATGAGCGGGGCTTCGTGGTGCATCTCAAGAGCCCGGTCGGCAAGCTAGTGGAGCGCACCCGTTTCGACGTCAATCGACCGCTGTTGCGCACCGCTGACCCGGCGGCGACGCTGCGCGCCATCGTCGAGAAGCGCGAGCCGCTCTACCAGGAGATCGCGCACCTGACCCTCGACACGGGCAAACTTTCAGTGAAACAAGTGATAAAAAAAATAACGGGCAATCTGCCGTGAGCACCGTGCTGAAGGTCGATCTGGGGG
>JANLSI010000520.1:0-6089 GCA_031362345.1 Pseudomonadota bacterium | reverse complement strand
CCGCCAAACTAGTTTCGACCAGTGGCACGCCGGCGTTATCAGTCATCGCCAGGATCTCAACCATGAGGGGCATGCCGACGACATCGCACTGGCTACGTAAGGCGTCGAGGTTGACGCAACAGTCGCGGGTAAGTTGCTCGTGTCCGGGAAAGGTCAGCAGCGAAGACACCAGGCACACTGCATCGAGCGTCACCGCGCGCTGCACGATTTGAGCAAGCGGCAAGTCGTACATGAGCTTGGGATGCGTCGCGAGATAGGCATTACTGGTATCCGCGCGCAGCAACAGCGCAGGCTTGCAACGATCCGGGATGGCCTGCAGCAGGCGTGCGCCGCCGGTCGGCAAGGTCATGCCGTCGGGACCAGCGGCGGCGTGCGTGCGCAAAATGTCGGACAGATCCCACAGGCCTGTCAACCAGGAAGGCTCGCCGAACAGTCCGTGGTCGAACGAGAGGATGGCACAGCGCCCATCAGCACCAAACAATCGATTCAGTCGCGCCAGTCGTGTCATGGAACGCTCTCCGGTGAAGTTCGCTCAGCTCGACAACGCGGGATAAACTCGCGCGGCGTTGCCATCGACGGTGATGGCAGTTGCATCGGGGACCTGGCGCATCGCGTCACGCACCTGAACCGCCGGGATGCCGTACTCGCGTGACAGGCAGGCGCCATGGGCCAGCATCCCGCCCGTTTCGAGCACCAGCCCGCGGATCTTCGGAAACACCGACATCCAGCCCGGATCTGTGCTGTTGCAGACCAGAATGTCGCCATTCTGGACGCGACCGATCTGATCCAACTGCGGCACGATGCGCGAGACCCCGGTCGCGACGCCATAACTCGTCGCAATACCGACCAGCGTGCCTTGCGGTAGATCTTCGGTACTCGTTGCGCTCATCGAGAGATCTACCGGCAGGTCGTTGCGTATCCACGTTGGCGTCGGTTCGAGTCGTTCATTGCGACGGTGAAAGACGCGCTTGCGCGCTGCCATCTTGGCCTTACACAGCGCGACCGAGCTCTTGCCGTTCAAGTAGTCGTACAGTTCGTGGCGCGCGAGGAACCAGAAATCATCGGCTGCGTCGAGCAAGCCTAGCTCGGCCATGCGCCGTCCGATCTCAAGGAAAACTTTCTTTTTGCCAAAGGTGAGGCGGTCGAGATAATGACGCTCGTCGTCGCGATATTTCAGAAAGCGCAGACAGTAATCGGCGACGAAGCGGAATGTCTTGGCGCGCAGGGCGCCGAACGACATTGAACGGAGCTTCGTGCAGAGTTCTTCAGTCACGGCTTCGCGGCGCTTGACGAGCTTGTCCATCAGCACCTCGGGATGAACAGGGTTGTCGGTGTTCAGCAGTTGTCGCAGGGCGTCGTAGTCGAGGGCGGGATTCTCCACCCGCCGGTCATAGTAGAAATCTCTATCCTGGTGACCACGATGACCGTGGGCCTGAATGAATGCGTCGTAAGCCACGACGAAGACTTGCGCGGCCGGCTCACCACTGCGGCGCACGGCCGCGAAGAATTCGCCATTCGGATGCGCGTCGAACACGTGCTGGAGATGTTCGTTGTCACGGATGCGTTGCGCGAGTTCAAACAATGCCTGGCCTTCAAGCGCGGCTTTGTTGCCCGGAATGCCGCAGATGAGGTCCTGAAACGCAGTGCCGGTGGTATCGCCAAGCCAGGCCTGCAGCAGTTTAGCCAGGCCACCCAGCGCGCCGGTGGCGTAGAAGAAGAACGGTGGCCATAGGGTCTTGTACCACTCATCAACAAAGGCCACACGGTCTTCCGCTTCCTTGACCAACTCCGCGATGCGCATGCGGCGCAGCGCATCTGGGGTCGGGCCGTCGGCCTCCGCCGTGCGATTGTCCAGGTAGTTATAGGTGGTTGCGAACCACCGCGTCACGCCGAACTGCGGCTGGAGGAGATGAACACGCAGCCACATGCGCAGCAGTCCCCACTTGGAGACCGGTTTAACGACGAACTCCTGCTGCCAGGCCGGCGGAATATTGGTGAGATCGCGCAGTTGTCCCGGCCACTGTTGGGTCAACCACGAGCGCTCTGCATCTGCGCTGAAGTACGCGGTGCCCCGACGGTACTTGTGCCAACGCACCTTGGCGATGTCCTTGAAGCCGAACAGTACGGCGAAACGCGAATAGTTGAGACAACACTCATAGGCACGGCAGGAGTAGAACAGCGGCGAAATGCCGCCGGTCCAATACATTTCCGACCAGGTGTAGGTCCACGTCGTATCCGGTTCTTCCTCAGCTGGCTGCCAGCCATCCACGTCTTCGTCCCAGGTGAACTCCACGCCCGTGACCGGCCGCGCCTGCAGGATGTAGAAGCTATCACCACACCGCGCCCACTCGATGTCCTGGGGCAGACCTTCGTAGTGCTGCATGATGTCGCGACCGATGGCGGCGAGGGTGGAGGCTTGCGTATCGGTCAACGAAGCCGTCGCACGCTCGGCGGCCGTGGTGACTTGCTCGAGCGTGCCGTGGCCCGTCTGCGGGTCACGCACGATCTTCTTCTCCTTGCCGCCGATCTCGCGGGACTTGATCTTGAGGCTATCGCGATTGAGTACGAAGCTGTCCGGATTGAGGATGCCAGAGACCACGCCTTCGCCCAGACCCCAGCTCGCATTGAGCACGATTTCATCGGTGCGCGCCGACATCGGGTTGGCGGTAAACATAACCCCTGCGGCGGTGGGTTCGACCATATCCTGCACGATCACCGCGAGCCGCTCGGTCTCGCCGTTGAAGCCGAGCTGGTGGCGGTACGCCGTCACACGCGCGGTCCACATCGAAGCCCAGCAGCGACGCACGGCATCAACCACGGCATCTGCACCGCGTACGTCAAGGTAGGTGTCGTACATGCCAGCGAATGAGGCCTGGGCGAGATCTTCGGCCGTACCCGAGGAGCGCACCGCAACGTTGAGATCGCGGCCCAGGCTAGCGTAGGCAGTGCGGATGGCAGTGGCGATCGCGGCTGGAATTTCGGCGCTTTCAATCTGCGCGCGAATTTGTCCTGTGCGTGTTTCGAGCCCGGCAGCGTCACTGGTGTCGAGGCCGATCAGCAATTCGTGTATGGCGCGTGCCACATCACCGCTGTGCAGAAACTCGCCGTGGGCGGCAGTAGCGATGGTGAATCCCGGCGGGACCGCGAAGCCCAGGGCAACTAGGCGCCCTAGACTGGATGCTTTGCCACCGACAACGCCGATGTCGGTAGCGCCCGCCTCATCGAACCTGATCACAAGGGACATGCAACACTCCTGGTCGGCACCGGCTGACCCGGCCAACGGGTCGTGGCGGCGATGTGGACTGCGTACGAACTCTGTTGAAACGTCGCCGCATGATTTCGCTATGTGAATCCAATTGCAATTACCGCAATCGGCGTAAGGCGTCGCACTCCCGCCGGCGAGGCGATCTTCGACGATGAGATTGAATCGAAAATTGACCGACATCGCCTACACAACGATATCTGAAGGAAACTTCGTGCCTATCCTCGGTGTGGGAGATTCGCTCCTGCGGGTACTACCATTGACCGCGACTTGGGTCGTCAATACCCTGGGCAGAGATTCGACCACAATTCGCAACCTTAAGATGGGGAGTCGGCGATGTGCGAAAAAGATCAAGGCACGCCACGCTGGCGGCGACGTCCCGAGCAATCCACCTGGGGCGATTATGGTGCCGACGACCAACTCGGACGCATGAACGAGTTGACGGCAGAGAAAGTCCTGCAAGGTGTGGCTGAGGTCAAGCATGGCAAAACCTTCTGCCTGTCCATGCCGCTCGACTATCCCGGCGGCTGCGCGCTCAACCCGCGCCGGCATCCGCCTCAGATCCGTCCGACCTTACGCGGTGACAAGCCGAACTGGATGTATCGGGTCGAATGGGAACATCCCGGTTTGAACGATGTGATCAACGACGACATGGTGTTGCTGCATCTGCAGTACTCGACGCAGTGGGATTCACTTGCGCATGTGGGTGCGTTGTTCGACGCCGACGGTGATGGCACGCCCGAAGTCGTGTTCTACAACGGCTATCGGGACGGCATCGAACTCACAGGGCCGCGTGATCCGAGCCAGGCCGGCGCCATCCCGGGCACCCTGGTCGAAGCAAAAGGCACCTCCGTCGCCCACGCGCTCGGCGTCGAGAATATGGCGGTAAAGTGCTTGCAAGGCCGCGCCGTCATGGTTGATCTCGAAGCGCATTTCGGTCGCGCCCGGCGCGCGGTCAACTACGACGACTTGATGCGCATCTTCGCTGCTGACGGCATTAAAGTGCTGCCGGGGGACATGGTGTGTTTCCGCACCGGCTTCGATGAAGTGATACTCGGCATGAACAAGCAGCCGGATGAAAACGTTCTGCACAACATTTGCACCGGTCTCGATGGTTCGGATCCGCGGCTGCTGGAATGGATTACCACGTCAAAGGTGTGCGCGCTCATCTCGGACAACTATGCAGTCGAAATACACAACGCAGCGCTCAAGCCCGGGCAGTGCGTGATGTTGCCGCTGCATCATCACGCCTTGTTCAAGACCGGGGTGACTCTCGGTGAGATCTGGCGCTTATCCGAACTGGCCGACTGGCTGCGCGCCAACCATCGCACGAGCTTCCTGTTGACCGCGCCGCCCCTGAGGCTGCCCGGGGCGGTGGGTTCGCCAGCGACGCCGGTGGCCACGGTCTAGCAGTTCAATGCCCAGCTCGATATTCTTCCAAAGGTGGTAATCCGAGACCCACTCGATAGGCTTGGTGCATATGCTGCACACCGGGTTCATTGCGGCCCAAAATGAAATACTCGATGTTTCCACTATTGGCAGTGGTCTGCGTCATCGTGCCAGCCCAATAGTCCTCATCGGCAATGGTGGTGTCGGCTAAATCTTCCACGGCGTTTTGATTAAATTCCACCCGCGTTGAATTATCCGCGTTGTACACCGCCCCGCCCCCGGTGATCTCGGCGGCCGGCTGGTCTGCGACTTCGGCGCCGATATGCTGTGCGCTGTAGTGGTTTGCCCTGGTGAACGACGAGCCGGGATCCCCCGGCACCGGGTAGATCATGAAAAGCGACACGACCCGGTTGAACAACACGAAATGAGCATTCGGGAACACAAAGTATGCGATCGCCGCCGCATCGCTCGCGCCCCACTGTGCTTTAGGCCGATGACGCAGTTTCTCCAGATAGCGATTGGGAACAGTCAAGCGATGATTCTGGCCATACTCGTCGAAGGTTGAAACGTTACCGATAAAGATTTTGTTAACGGTAGTTGAGTGGAGATTTTCAAAATGATAATTCTCGCCGTAGGTGTCATTGGCTAGCTTCCAGTTGAGGGGCTTATCAATCCGTTGCGCGCTTAGATAAGTAGACGATCCTAAGTCCCAGGTCTCAAGTTGGGCAGCGAGATCGGCGCCCAATAAAGCATCGACATCCACGGTGGACTCGCCCTTCGCTTGCACCACCAACAGGCCATATTTCTCTGCACTAGGCAGTTCGACCAGGCCCAGGCAGGATTTATCCGGGGCACCGAAGCTGTCGGCCCTTTTCACGCCGATCAGGCTGCCATCGTTAGCGTAACTCCAGCCGTGAAATATGCAGCTGAACCGGCTTCCTTCGCCGCGTGCATCACGCACCACCGTTGCCCCGCGATGCCGACAGCTATTGACGAAGGCTCGAAACTTTCCGGTCTTATCGCGGGTCGCCAAGATCGGAACACCCAGGTCATTATTGGTCAGGAAGCTGCCTGGCTTGGGCAGATCAGCGGATAAGCCGAGGATTTGCGGGTGACCCTGGAAAAATGTTGCCCATTCGCGCGCCGCGAGGTCTTTACACGTAAAAGCCGAGGTTGGACTTTGCAGCATGACGTCCGTCCGATCGGTGTCATCCGCGTCCAGTAGTCCCAGCATGCGATTGATCAACGCCACTTGGTGTTCCTGCTTCATTCTTGCTCCCCTGATTTGTCTATTCGCGCCAAAAACAATTCCTGCCCAAGTTCATGCTTCCTTTGCGATCCTTCCTTCAATGCAAAGCAGCGCCTGCTCGGCCAGCGTTTCACTTTGCGTCACCACACTGCCGCCTCAATGTAAGCTATGTCAATCGATTCCACGAAT
>JANLSI010000513.1:0-15604 GCA_031362345.1 Pseudomonadota bacterium | reverse complement strand
AGGGTGCCGCGTCCTCGTTGATACCGATCAGAAGACCCAAGCCGCCCCGTTCGTCGGCCAGACCACCGACCAGGCATTCGCGGGGCTCGGTATTGGGTACTGCGCGTACCACTAGCGGCTCGGCGGCGCTGAGTTCGGTGCGGGACTGCACGCGCCGATGGTCCGCCCAGCGTTGCAACCGCTCAAGCATGTCGTCGCTGCAGGTCAATGGCTCGGGTGCCGGCTCGCCCGCGGCGCTATCGGCTTGGGTCACGACGCCCGAGAGTGCGCGATCGAAGCCGCGCACCAGCAGCCGCAACCCTGGCCACAGGGCGCGCACCGGTGCGGCCATGGCGGTCATGGCCGCACCCAAGGAGGGATGGCGAGCCGCCTCCCGCCACAGCGCGAGCACGATCGATTGGAATTCTAAATCTGGCATATGCAATGGGTTTGGCGGGGTATTAACTCGTTTTTCCATTAAATATCACGGTATCGCTTTCTGTCTGTCCATAAGTAACTGTCTTTAAGAATTATTTCTTAATGGCACTAAATCTGCAATTAGTATTCTTCAATCGCATTATCAAAGCAGGACTCGGCCGTGAACAGCCCCACTGATCCGCGCCCGCGGCAGCTCGACCCACTGCTCGCTGAAGCCATTGCAAGCATTCGCTACGGTGCCGTCGAAGTCATCATCCATGCACGGTCGTATCGTGCAGATCGAGAAGCGCGAGAAATTACGCCCCGTCGATGCGACCGAAACTGTTCGTGGTACCAGCCCGAGTTGAGCGCGGGCGGTCCAGCAATTCACCGATTTCATGCATTGCCTGACCGGACGAGCGGAAGTGCGCTATTCGGAAGTCATTGGTCATGGAGCCCATACGACGAAACAACTACGTCTTCTAATGGTGGTGTTCGCCTTGGTGGCCGCCGTGCCCGCCTACGCCGAAGCGCCGCTCGTCGATCTAGCGGGCCGACAACGGTGACGACGACACCGACACGCTGTTATTCCGTCGCGTGCGGCCGATCATCGAAGGCACGGTCTACAAGAATTTCTACTACCGCCGGATGGCGGACTTCGCCAACGACGCCTGGCAGTTACAGGGCTTCTGGGTGCTTACTGGTGAAGATGGGTCCTATCGCGGCGTGAAGCCCTCCCGCAACTTTGATCCGCTGGCCGGCGGTTGGGGCGCGTGGGAACTGGTATCTGAACCGTAACTTCAAACTCAACCTCGATTACGAGAACACCTGGTTCAACGGCGGCGGTGGTGGCAGCACCCGTGTGTCGATCGATCGCGAAACCGAACGCGTGCTCTTCACGCGCTTTCAAATCGCTTACTGATTCATTTATTTGCACGCGGAGTATCCACGCATGAACAAACTCATTTCCAAGGCGCTGTCCACCGTGGCGCTGCTGCTGGTGGCAAATGCGCAGGCCGATGTCACGCTCCTGAATGTCTCTTATGACCCGACCCGCGAGTTGTACCAGGAGTACAACGCGGCCTTCGCCAAGCACTGGGCGGCGCAGGGCGGCGAAGCGGTGACTGTTAACCAGTCCCATGGCGGCTCGGGCAAGCAGGCGCGGTCCGTCATCGACGGTCTCGAAGCCGACGTGGTCACCCTCGCGCTCGCCTATGACATCGACGCCATCGCCGAGAAGTCGGGTCTGTTGAGCCGGGATTGGCAGAAGGCTTATCCCAACAACAGTTCGCCCTATACCTCGACCATTGTGCTCTTGGTGCGCAAGGGCAATCCGAAGGCTATCAAGGATTGGGACGATCTCATCCGCAAGGATGTCTCAGTGATCTCGCCCAACCCCAAGACCTCGGGTGGTGCGCGTTGGAATTATCTGGCGGCCTGGGCCTATGCCAAGCACAAGCTCGGCTCCGAGGCCCAGGCGCAGGACTTCGTCAAGAAGCTGTTCCGTAACGTCGCGGTGCTGGATACCGGCGCGCGCGGCGCGACCACTACCTTCGTCGAGCGCGGCATTGGCGATGTGCTGGTGGCGTGGGAAAACGAAGCCTATCTGGCGGTGAAGGAGCTCGGGCCGGATCAGTTCGAAATCATCGTGCCTTCTTTGAGCATCCTCGCTGAGCCGCCGGTCGCGGTGGTGTCCAAAGTTGCCGACAGGCATGGCGCACTCAAGATTGCGCAAGCCTATATCGACTATCTCTACAGCCCGGAAGGCCAGGAGATCGCGGGCCGCAATTTCTATCGTCCTCGCGACCGGCAAGTCGCGGCGAAATTCGCCGGCATGTTCAAAGACATCCAATTCGTGACTGTTGATGAAGAGTTCGGTGGCTGGAAGAAGGCCCAGGCCGCGCATTTCGCCGACGGCGCGCTATTCGATCAGATTTTCCTGAACCAATAAGCGCCCAAGCCCACGGTGAAACAGACTTGACCTCGACCGTCACCCACAACGCGGCGCCGCCGATCCCGCCGCTCAGTCGCGCCTATTTTCGTGGGCGTGCCTGGCGCGATCATTTTCGTCGCGACAGCGCGCTGCCCGGCTTTGGCCTGACGCTTGGGGTCAGTCTGTTCTATCTATGTCTCATCGTGCTGATCCCGTTGTCGGCAACCCTACTCAAGTCGCTGGAGCTCGGCCCGGCTGCTTTCTGGGCAGCAGCCACCGCGCCGCGTGTGCTGGCGGCCTATCGCGTCAGCTTCGGCTGTGCACTGGCGGCGGCGCTCATCAATCTCCTATTCGGCCTGCTGGTGAGTTGGGTGCTGGTGCGATATCGCTTTGTCGGGCGACGCCTGCTCGATGCGCTAGTCGACCTGCCCTTCGCCTTACCGACGGCGGTGGCCGGCATTGCATTGACGGCGCTCTATGCCCCCAAGGGCTGGATCGGCCAGCATCTTGTCGCACACGGATGGAAAATCGCCTTCACGCCGCTCGGCATTGTGGTCGCGCTGATCTTCATCGGACTGCCGTTCGTGGTGCGCACCGTGCAACCGGTATTGGAAACCCTCGAGCCTGCTTACGAGGAAGCGGCCGCTACTCTCGGCGCGACACGCTGGCAGACTTTCATGCGTGTGGTGTTGCCAGTGCTGGTGCCACCCCTTCTGACCGGCTTTGCGATGGCCTTCGCGCGTGGCCTCGGTGAATACGGCTCGGTCATCTTCATCGCCGGCAATATGCCGATGGTGTCGGAAATAGCGCCGCTGCTCATTATCACCAAGCTTGAGCAATACGATTACACCGGCGCGACCGCCATCGCGGTGACATTGTTGACGGTGTCTTTCGCGATGCTGCTCGCCATCAATCTATTGCAGGCCTGGACGCGCCGCGCCGGAGAACGCCGATGAGCGCCGCGCACGGCATTGCCGCCAGCGAACCGCGCTGGGTGCGCGGCTTGCTGATTGCGCTGGCCTGCGCTTTTCTGGGTGTGGTGCTGGTCTTGCCCTTGGCCGTCGTTGTCGGCGAAGCCTTTGCCAAAGGTTTCGCGCCCTGGTGGGCGGCTTTGCACGCCAGAGATACTTTGTCGGCCCTGCGCTTGACGCTGTTGGCCGCCGCCATCGCGGTGCCGGCCAATCTGGTGTTCGGTGTGTGCGCCGCCTGGGCAGTGGCCAAGTTCGAGTTCAAGGGCAAGCAGCTTTTGATCTCTCTCATAGACCTGCCCTTCGCGGTCTCGCCGGTGATCGCCGGCCTTATCTATGTGCTGATCTTCGGCGCCCACGGTTGGTTCGGGCCGATGCTGGCCGACCATCATCTAAAAATAATTTTTGCGGTGCCGGGCATCGTGCTCGCGACCCTCTTCGTGACCTTCCCCTTCATCGCGCGCGAGCTCATTCCCGTCATGCAGGAGCAGGGCACGGACGAAGAGGAAGTCGCCGCGACCTTGGGCGCGAGTGGCTGGCAGACTTTCGTGCGCGTGACCTTGCCCAATATCCGTTGGGCGCTGATCTATGGCGTCATTTTGTGCAATGCGCGTGCGATGGGGGAATTCGGCGCGGTGTCGGTGGTGAGCGGTCATATCCGTGGTCTGACTAACACCTTGCCGCTGCATGTTGAGATTCTCTACAACGAATATAACTTCGTGGCGGCCTTTGCCAGCGCGTCGATCCTGATGTTGCTGGCGCTGGTCACGCTGTTGTTGAAATCCATCGTCGAGGCGCGCGCCGAAACCGCGCAACGCAAGGCCACCCTGATCAAGGAACCTACCCCATGAGCGTCAGCATCGAAGGCATCAGCAAACATTTCGTCGGTTTCCATGCTTTGAACGAGGTCAGCCTGGAGGTGCCGAGCGGCGGCCTCGTGGCGCTGCTCGGGCCTTCGGGTTGCGGCAAGACCACGCTGCTGCGCATCGTCGCCGGGCTCGATCATGCTGATCAGGGGCACATACTGTTCGATGGTGAAGACATGACCGCCGTTCATCCGCGCGACCGCCGCATCGGCTTCGTGTTTCAACACTATGCTTTGTTCAAACATATGACGGTGCGCGACAACAGCGCCTTCGGTCTGACGGTGCGGCGACGTCGCGAACGACCGAGCAAGGCGGCCGTCGCCGCACGCGTCGATGAACTACTGAGCCTGGTGCAGCTTGAGAATTTGGGTGGCCGTTATCCTACCCAGCTGTCGGGCGGTCAACGCCAACGCGTGGCGCTGGCCCGCGCGCTGGCCGTCGAGCCCCGCGTGCTGTTGCTCGACGAACCCTTCGGCGCGCTCGATGCGAGAGTGCGCAAGGAACTGCGCCGCTGGTTGCGCGAGCTGCATGATTCACTGCATTTCACCAGTCTGTTTGTGACCCACGATCTGGACGAGGCTTTGGAAGTGGCTGATCAGGTGGTGGTGATGAATGGTGGGCGTATCGAACAGCAGGGTACGCCGCAGCAGATCTGCGCACAGCCCGCGACGCCTTTCGTGCGTGAGTTCCTCGACGGTGCGACGGTCGCGCCGCTGCTGGTTCTACCGCCGCCGGTACGACCGGAAGGCGAGGCGCGTCACCGTCTCGGTGCGTGACGATCGCGTGCGATCAGTCATCGAAACGGCGTTCAAACCCGCCAGCGCACCGGGGATGAAGACCAGCGCCTGCGGCACCAGCATCAGGCGTGCTTCGGCGAGCACCGCCGCGAACAGATGTACCAGCAGCCACACCGGCACGATGGTCCAGAACGTGACGCGCAAGATCTGTGGCCAGGCGCGATAGTTCAACAGCGCCGCGAGCGGTACCACCCCCAAGGTCACCAACAATTCCGACCAGGTCACGCTGCGCGCGAGATTGTACTGAAGCATGTCGAGCCCGAAGTGGTGACCGCTCGGCAACAACAGATCCTGCGGACCGTAGCTGGCGCGCAGGCCGATGAAGACCGCGACATAGACCGCCGTTGCCGTCGCCGCCAGAGGCCATACCCGTCGCCACGCCCGGTCTTCCATGGCGAACACCGAAGTCGTCAGCACGAGCATCGGAATCAGCGCGCTGGTCTCGCGGTTCAAAGCGGCGAACAAGGTCAGCGGAATGATCCATGTCAGCTTATCAGCGAGCAGACACCAGCCCGCTAGCAGATAGAACATCACATCGAAGAAAGTGCTGAACTGCAGATCGCTGTTGTAATGGGAATAGCTCATGCTCCATGCGAGCACGCCGAGACCGAGCAGAGCCGGACCGACCGGGAGGCCTAAGCGGCGGTAATAGGCATAGGCGAGCAGCAACACGCTGCTGTCTTGAAACACGCGAAAGCCGATGAAGGACATCATCACTGGATGTTCGACACCAAAGCGTCGGCACCAGCTCATCACCATCTCGATGAGATAAGGCGCCAGCACGCGGTATTGCCAGGGGTCGCCGCCATGGCCGGTCATGACGGCGACATGTCGCTGCCATTGTCCGCCGTGTTCGATGTAGTCGAGACTTAAGGGCTGTACATATTGGGACGTAGTGAAGGCGCCGAGCGCTAACGCCAGAGCGACCAGTAGTGCGCCGAGCAATAGAGTTTGTAGCGAGGAACGATTCACCGCGATTGCCGTCGTACCAAGTGGCGGAAGTATGCCCCAAGCGCAACCAGCCCACCTAGCGCAGCGCATACAGTTGTGCGCCGGCGTCGCCCATCGCACCATAGGCCCATTCCTTAGCAATCGCGGAGACTTTGCCATGTCCATGGACGCAATCGATTACGAAATTTTTGGCGACGACATGCAGTATGTCGAAATCGAACTCGACCCCGGCGAGGCTGCGATCGGCGAAGCCGGTGCGATGATGATGATGCAAGATGGCATCGAGATGGACACCGTGTTCGGCGACGGTTCGCGTGCGAGCGCGACCAGCGGCCTCATAGGTAAACTGCTGGGCGCCGGTAAACGCCTGGTCACCGGCGAGTCGCTGTTCACCACCATCTATCACAACGAATCGCAACTGAAGCGACGGGTGGCCTTTGCTGCGCCTTATCCGGGCCGCATCGTGCCGATCAATCTGAAGGAGATGGGTGGCACCTTCATCTGCCAGAAAGATGCCTTCCTGTGCGCGGCGCGCGGCGTGAGCCTAGGGATAGCATTTCAGAAAAAGCTCGGTACCGCCTTATTCGGCGGCGAAGGTTTCATCATGCAGAAGCTCGACGGCGATGGGCTCGCCTTTGTGCACGCCGGTGGCACGCTCGCCGAACGCACGCTTGGTCCCGGCGAAGTGTTGCGCGTCGATACCGGTTGCGTGGTCGGCTTTCAGCCCAGCATCGATTTCGATATTCAATATGTCGGCAAACTGAAGTCGGCCATCTTCGGTGGAGAGGGCCTGTTCTTCGCCACCCTGCGTGGGCCGGGCAAGATATGGCTACAGTCCTTGCCGATCTCGCGGCTGGCCGGTCGCGTACTGGCCTATGCCCCGCGTGGCGGTGCAGGTGGCCGTGAGGAAGGTTCGCTGCTCGGCATCTTCGGCAATGTGCTGGACGGTGACAATCGCTGATGGCGGCGTGCAAGGGCCGCTTGTTCGGCCCGGGCCTGGCGCCCACCGGTATCGAGGTCGATGTCGTGCTGGCCAATGCGGTGCTGACAGTGCAAGCCAGCGGCGAGCGCCCCTGGCGAGTCGCGGCGAGCCAGCTCAGTTTGCGTCATACCGGTTTCAACGCTAGCCAATTTGAACTCGCATGGCGCGACGGCACGGGCGTGTGGGCGTGTCATATGAGTGAGCCAGCCGCCGTCGCTGCCCTGCTCGCGCTCTGGCCGGCCGAACTGGCGCCGGCCACCCAGGCCCTGGGGGGCGCGCGCCGCCGCGCGCTGCTGCCATGGATCGCGCTGGTGATGGTCATCGCGGTGCCGACGCTGCTGGTGGCGATGCTCTTGTTCAGCCAGGAGCGCGTGGTCGATTTTATCGCCGCACGGATCTCGACTAGTGTCGAGCGTCAGATCGGCGTCGCAGCCATGACCCAGGTTCGGGCTGCCACTGAACTGCTCACCGAAGGTGGCCAGTGGCAGGCGCTCAACGCCGTCGCTGTCGGCGTGGTGGGTGCCAACAATACTGCCTACCGCTTTCATCTCGCCGCCGATGATGGCGTGAATGCCTTCGCTTTGCCGGGCGGTGACATTGTCGTCAACCGCGGACTGCTGACCGCCACCCGCACACCCGGCGAACTCGCCGGCGTGCTGGCTCATGAAATTCAACACGTCGCCTTGCGCCATAGCCTCAAGGGCATGATCCGCGCGGCCGGGGTTTCGATTGCGTGGTCACTGATCGTGGGCGACCCGGGTGCAACGCTGGCGGGGCAAGCTGCCGAGCGCTTGTTGTCGCTCAAGTTCTCACGCGACGCCGAACGTGAAGCCGACGCCGGTGGTTTTATGCTGTTGGTCGAACGTGGCATCGATCCGCGCGGCATGGTGGATTTCTTCGCCACCCTCGCTAAGCAGAGCGAGGCGACGCCACCCGCGTTACTCGCGACCCATCCCGCCAGTGCTGAGCGTGAAGCCGCGCTCAGTGCGCGATTAGCGAAGCTTGCGCCGGGCTGTTGTCGCGTGCTGACCGTCGCTGTGCCGTGGCCATCGCTCGAGTGAATGTGGCCGGCGCGCTGCGCGCGAATGTCCGAATAAATTCGGACCCACAAACGACTTGATTCAAGCAGCCGTCACCCTCTGTGGGTCCGAATTTATTCGGACATTCGGCGGCGCTATAGTCGCTTCGACTGCTCACTGATCCTTTTGCGACTCAGTGACGTAGCGCCAGCACTGGGTGGTACCGTCGCGTCCTTAGCACCATACTAGCGCCCTGACAGAACCACCCGCAGTCGCGGCCCGCGCCGGCATGAACGACCTCTCCAAGTTGAGCATAGACCGCGATGCCAAACGCAGCGCGGCGCCCGCTCGTCGTGGCGCCAGGCGCTGGCCTTGGATAGCGTTGTTGATGGCTCTCGTCGCCGCATTCATCGGGTATCGCAACGGCGGTTTGAGCCGCGTGCCGGAAGTCGAGATCGGCACAGTCAGCGCGGCCTTTCCCTCGGCTGCGGTCACACTGTTCAATGCCACCGGCTACGTCGTGCCCCAGACCAAGGCCGACATCGCCTCCAAGGCCACCGGTCGACTCGAAGCGCTGGAAGTCGTGGAAGGCAGTGTGGTCAAGAAAGACCAGGTGATAGCCCGTTTGGAGAGCGCCGACGTGGTCGCGAGCCTGCATCGCGCCGAGGCCGACGTGAGTGCCGCCCAGGCCGCCATCGAGGAAGCCCGCGCACGCCGTGGCGAAGCCCAGGCCAAGGTCGGCGAGATCGCAGCCGAGTTGCACGAGGCCGAGCGCGCCTTGCAGCGCGCCAAGCAACTGCAGGAAAAGCGTTTCGTCAGCGACGACGTCTATGACGCCGCACTGGGGCGTCGCGATCGCGCGCTGGCGGTTAAAGCCAGCGTCGCCGCCGGCGTCGTTGCGGCCGACGCTTCGATCAGGGCCAGCGAAGCCCATCTCAACGCCGCCCGCGCGGCAGCCACTGAGGCGCGCGTGGCGGTCGAATACACATTAATCCGCGCGCCCTTCGACGGTGTGGTATTGAAGAAAGGCGCCGACATTGGCGATGTGCTTGCGCCGTTTGCCGCCGCCACTTCATCCAAGGGTGCCGTGGTGACGATGGCCGATCTCAATACCCTGGAGGTCGAGGCCGACATCGCCGAAGCCAATTTGACAGCGGTGCACGCCGGCCAGCCGTGCGAAATTCAACTTGATGCGCTGCCCGATGTGCGTCTGCTCGGCGAAGTCGGCATGGTGGTGCCGACGGTCGATCGCACGAAGGCCACGGTCATGGCCAAGGTGCGCTTCATCGATCGTGATCCGCGTGTATTGCCGGACATGAGCGCGCGCGTCGCCTTCCTGTCGAAGGCGCTGGATCCGGCCGCGCAGCAGGCGCGTACCGTCGTGCCGCAGAAAGCTATCGCTAAACGCGAGGGTAAAGAGCTTGTCTTCCGTCTGGACGGCGAGCAGGTGGTGGCGGTCACACTCGCTGCTGGTGCCAATCTTGGCGAGCTGCGGGAAGTGGGCGATGCGCTGAAACCCGGCGATAAAATCGTGCTCAATCCCGCCGCCGATCTGCAAGACGGCGCACGGGTGCGCACCAGCGCCGTCGCCAAGTGAGGGCGCTGCTTGCCTGCGCGCAGTTGCTGCCATGAGTGTCATCGTCGACATTGCCAATCTGCGTAAATCCTATCGACGCGGCGATCAAGTGGTGCCGGTGTTGCAAGACATCAACTTGAGCCTGGAGCGTGGTGAATTCGTCGCACTGATGGGCCCCTCGGGCTCAGGCAAGTCGACCCTGCTCAATCTCATTGCTGGCATCGATAGGCCCGACAGCGGGCAGCTCGAAATCGAGGGTATAGCCATCACCAGCATGCGCGAAGCCGAACTCGCGCGCTGGCGTGCCGATCATGTTGGCTTCATTTTTCAGTTCTATAACCTCATGCCGGTGTTGTCGGCGTTCGAGAATGTCGAGCTGCCGTTGTTGTTGACGCAACTCAAGCGCCGCGAACGGCGCGAGCACGTCGATCTGGTACTGGACTTGGTCGGTCTCACCGACCGCGCCGAGCACTATCCCTCACAGTTATCGGGTGGCCAACAGCAACGGGTCGCCATCGCGCGTGCCCTGGTCAGTGACCCGACCATCATCGTTGCCGACGAGCCGACGGGCGATCTGGATCGCGCCTCGGCGCGCGAGGTCCTTGACCTCATGGAGTCGCTGAACGAGCGTCTCAACAAGACCATCATTATGGTCACCCATGACCACATCGCCGCCGAGCGTGCCAATGTTGTGCGCCATCTCGATAAGGGCGTGCTGACTGACCACATCGAACGTCCGCGCCCGCGCGGCAGCCACTAAGCGCGATGGAGGCCTTTCTGTTGCGTCTGGTGCTGCGCAACTGCCTGCGTCACCCGCTGCGTACATCGCTCACCGTGCTCGGCATCGTGGTCGCTATCACGGCTTTCGGTCTGCTGCGCACCACCATCGATGCCTGGTACGCCGGTGCCGACGCGTCATCGGCTTCGCGGCTGGTGGTACGTAACAAGAACTCGCTCACTTTCTCCTTGCCGCTCTACTATCGTGGACGCATCGAGCAGCTTGAGGGCGTGAAGTCGGTGAGCTATGCCGACTGGTTCGGCGGCATCTACATCGCGCCGAAGAATTTCTTTCCGCGATTCGCCGTTGAGCCGCGCAGCTATTTCGAACTTTATCCGGAATTCGTGGTGCCGCCCGATCAGATGAAGGCCTTCCTGCTTGACCGGCGCGGCGCCATTGTCGGACGCAAGACCGCCGAGAAGTACGGCTTCAAGATCGGCGACCAGATCCCCCTCATCGGCGATATTTTTCCGGGGAACTGGAGCTTTGTGTTGAGAGGCATCTATCAAGGTGCTGACAGCAAGACTGACGAATCGCAGTTCTTCCTGCAGTGGGACCATCTCAACGAGACCATGAAGAAGCTGGCACCGGATCACGCCAACGAGGTCGGCATCTTCCTCATCGCCCTCGACCGGCCCGAGGATGCGCCGCTGATCGCCCAACGCGTCGACAAGTTGTTCGCCAACTCCCGCGCCGAAACTCTGACCGAGACCGAGAAGGCCTTTCAATTGAGCTTCGTCGCCATGACCGAAGCGATACTGCTGGTGATTCAGGTCGTGTCTTTTCTCATCATCGTCATCATCATGGCGGTGATGGCCAACACCATGGCCATGACCGCGCGCGAGCGGCGCAGCGAATACGCCACTTTGAAAGCTATCGGTTTCAACGCCAGTCACGTGGTGGCTTTAATCGCCGGTGAGTCTTTGCTGATCTCGCTGGGCGCCGGTGCGATCGGCATCTGGCTGCTTTATCCGCTGGCCGAGTGGGTAGGCCAGCGCTTCGGTTCGATATTTCCTATCTTCCTGGTCGCACCGCGCACGCCGCTGCTGGCGGCGGCAATGGCACTGTTAATCGGCGTAGTGGCGGCCATCGTGCCGTCCTGGCGCGCCACCACGCTCAAAGTCGCGGAGGGCTTCCGTGGCATCGGTTAAGCGTGAGCCGGAGATCAATTCATGACTGGCGTGCCGCTGTCATACATCTTTCGCAATCTATGGGTGCGCAAGCTGACCACGCTGTTGACCGCTGGCGGTATGGCGCTGGTGGTGTTCGTGTTCGCGGCGGTGCTGATGCTGGCAGCGGGGTTGGAGAAGACCCTGGTGCAGACGGGCAGCTATGACAATGTGGTTGTCATCCGACGCGCTGCCCAGACCGAGATTCAGAGCGGTATCGACCGCCAGCAGGCGGCGCTGATCGCGGCGCGCCCGGAAATTGCTGCGGCTGTGGACGGCAGCAGCGAGGTGTCGAAGGAAGTGGTGGTGCTGGTGGTGATGGCCAAGCGCGGTAGCAACAAGCCATCTAATGTCACCATTCGTGGACTATCGCCGCGCGGTATCGCTCTGCGGCCGCAGGTGCGCATCACCGCCGGCCGCATGTTCCGCGCAGGTACCGCTGAAGTTGTCGCCGGTTCGCGTATTGCCCGCGGCTTCCAGGGCGCACGCATCGGCGAGACTTTGACGCTCGCCGGCAAGACCTGGACCGTGGTCGGCACTTTCGATGCTGCCGGCAGCGGTTTCGCGTCCGAGCTGTGGGGTGATGTCGATCAGATGATGCAGGCCTTTCGTCGCCGCGCGTATTCATCGGTGATCTTCAAACTTGGCGCCAGCGGTGACTTCGAAAAAGTGCGACGTGTGCTGGAGGACGATCAGCGTCTGACCATCGAGGCCCAGCGCGAGACCCTGTTCTACGCCCAGCAGTCAGAAATGATGTCGAGCTTTCTGTCAGTACTGGGCTCGATCTTGAGCACCATTTTTTCTATCGGTGCGATCATCGGCGCCATGATCACCATGTATGGGGCGGTCGCCAGCCGTACCGCCGAAATCGGCACGCTACGCGCCCTGGGTTTCAAGCGCGCGAATATCCTGGCCGCTTTTCTCATCGAATCGCTGCTACTCAGTCTGGTCGGCGGCGTGCTCGGTCTGGTACTCGCGTCTTTCCTGCAGTTCTATACGGTCTCGACCATGAACTGGCAGACCTTTGCCGAACTCGCCTTTACCTTCAGCATGAATACTCGCGTGGTGATTGAAGCCTTGTTGTTCTCGCTCTTCATGGGCTTGGCCGGCGGCTTCCTGCCGGCGATCCGCGCGGCACGGCTGGATATCGTCGAGGCGCTGCGCTCGGTGTAAGCCTGCGCCAGGACGGCGCGGCTGCCCACTCCCATCACTGATGGTCCGCATAGGCCTGTAGCGCCGCCTCGGGGAGCTCATCGCCATACATGCGCTTGGCGAACGCAAGCCGGCGCTCACGATGAGTCAAGTCCGGTGGCAACGAAGACTCGACGATGGCGCGCGCGGTTTCGAACATCGAAGACGCAATTGTCATGCGGTCATGTGGGCTCATTCGGCGGTAGCGTTCGGTGACGATGCTCTCCATTTCGCGCGAGGTGTCGTTCACGCGCTTGCTTCGTCAAGTAACGTGCTGACGCCCAATGTGGGAGCCCATTGTTTCAGGTATTGCCAGTCGACCTTATCACCCAATAGCGAACGAACGTCGCGCATCTGCAATTCGGAACCTGAATCAAGCGCCCACACGAGCTTTGAAAGAATCAGATCTTCCCGGCTCACAATCCAGGTCGAAACGTCGGCGATATGCACGGCGCTACGTCGCGCGAATTCCACGTGCCGGTATTCGGAGTCCTTGCGCACAATGAGATCCACCTTAATCGCGCTTTCGAGATGCATAAGATTGAACATCCGTTGTGTCGTGATGGCGTCGGACACCGCATCTTCATCAATATAAAAATCGGGCGAGAACGCCTTAACAAGCGCAGCAATGTCATGTGCGATGAGCGCCACGACGAAATCGAGATCACGGGTCATCCGCGGCTTACCGTAATAGCTCAGCGCAAAGGAGCCGGTCAACATAAACGACAGCCCCGCAGCGTCAAGGCGCTCACTGACAATTCGCAAGAGATCCAGTTCCTCAGTCATGCAGGCAAGTTTATCGCGCCCACTGGTTGTACTGAAAGCATAAAATTAGAAACGACAGTTGAACGGCAACGAGGGTAGGAACGATAACCGCATAACCGCGCGCTGCCGAGAAACCGAGCCCCGCAGTTGTTGAATTCGAACGCCGTCAGCGGGAATACGGGGACAGTTTACTGATATAGGGCTAGAGAATCCGCCACTGAGAGGAATGAGTAAACTGTCCCCAGATACCGCTGTCCCCAGATACCGCCAGATACCCGCTGTTTATGGGCTTGGCCGGCGGCTTCCTGCCGGCGATCCGCGCGGCACGGCTGGATATCGTCGAGGCGCTACGCTCGGTGTAAGCCTGCGCCAGGACGGCGCGGCTGCACGTTTCGAGGGCAGTTCCCTAAGGACCCTGGTCAAAATTATCTCTACATTCGGCTGTTCCTGAGCGGCTGCCGCTGCGTTGCTATTGTTGGCAATAGCCCCGCTATTGCCCGCCAATCGCGCCTTGCTGCAACCACTCAGGAACACCCTCGGTGTTGACGAGATAATTCTGACCAGGGCCCTACGCGTTGCAAGCGAAGTGGTGAGTCCCGCTGGCACCGGCAGTCGACGCTGCTACCATGGGCTTCAATACGCACAAGCGTCGCTTCTGTCATCGAGGTCTGCATGTCGCCAGCCAGCACTAAACCGCGTCGCCCGTCCGTCAAAAACGCGCGCACCGATGCGGCCGCCAAGAATCGCCCACTGGTGGAAGATATCCGTTTATTGGGACGCATCCTCGGCGAGGTCATCCACGAGCAAGAGGGCAAGGGTGCCTTTGATCTGGTGGAGCGCGTGCGGCAGCTGTCGGTGGCCTATCGTTTGAAGCGCGATGCCCAGGCCGGGCGCGCCCTCGATCGATTGCTAAAGAATCTGAGCGCCGATCAGACCGTCAGTGTTATTCGTGCCTTCAGTTATTTTTCCCACCTGGCCAATATCGCCGAAGACCGTCACCACGTGCGGCGTCGCGAACACCACGAGCGCCAGGGCCATCTGCAAGAAGGCTCGCTGGCGCTGTGCTTCGAGCGCCTGGCCAAGGCCGAGGTGCGCGCCGCCGACATCGTGCGCTTGCTCAATAGCGCCTATATCTCACCGGTGCTGACGGCGCATCCGACCGAGGTGCAGCGCAAGAGCATTCTCGATGCTGAACATGCCGTCGCAGAGCTGATCGGTGCGCGCGATGGGCTGACAACCGCGCGCGACATCGCCGACAACGAAGCGCTGCTGCGTGCGCGCGTCACCCAGCTATGGCAGACCCGCATGCTGCGTACGGCGCGGCTGACCGTGGCTGATGAAATTGAGAATGCGCTGTCTTACTACCAGACCACCTTCCTGCGCCAGATCCCGCGGCTCTACCGCGAAATAGAACACGCCTTGCCGGGTCATGACATCGCGCCCTTTTTCCGCATGGGCAACTGGATAGGCGGCGATCGCGATGGCAATCCGAATGTCTCAGCCGCGACGCTGCGCATGGCACTACGACGTCAGAGCGAGACGGTGCTGCGTTTCTATCTGACCGAAGTGCACGAACTCGGCGCCGAGCTGTCGCTCTCAGCACTGCTCTGTCCGGTGAGCGTGGACATGCTGGCCCTGGCGGCGCGCTCCCCCGATCAGAGTGAGCATCGCGAGGACGAACCCTATCGCCGCGCGCTGGTCGGCATCTACGCGCGACTGGCCGCGACCTTGCACGATCTGACTGGCACCGAGGCGCTGCGTCACGCGCTCTCGCCGCAAGATCCCTATCGCACGGCCGAAGAATTTCTCGACGACCTGCGTGTGATCGAGGCTTCATTGCGTTCACACCATGCCGATGCCTTGGTCGCGCCACGCCTCGCGCCATTGGCGCGCGCGGTGCAGGTCTTCGGCTTTCATCTCGCCACGGTTGATTTGCGCCAGAGTTCAGACAAACACGAGGAGGTGGTGGCGGAGCTGCTGGCGGTGGCGCGGATCGAAGGCGACTATCGTGCCCTCGATGAAGACGCCAAACGCGGCCTGCTGTTGCGCCTGCTCATCGAAGCGCGGCCGCTGCGGGTGCGCGCCGCCTTGTATTCGCAGCATAGCCAGGACGAACTCGCGATCTTCGAGGCGGTGGCCGAGCTGCGTACGCACTATGGTGTCGCCGCGCTCAAGCACTACATCATTTCCCATACCGAGGATGTCAGCGACCT
>JANLSI010000498.1:0-11243 GCA_031362345.1 Pseudomonadota bacterium | reverse complement strand
GCATTTCTCTCATTAGCAGCGACACTCGTGAAATATTTATCAGCTAATTCAGAGTTTCCCTAATTCAGAGTTTCCTTAGATGGGATATCGATTACGACGAAATATGATTCGGGGTACAGACGATCTTCGCTAGCTTCGTCTACTGTCTTAACGAAGCTGTCGCGCATCGACTTTGGTGTAGCGACTAAACGCGACTTGCCACACAGATGCGAGTACCTTAGTGGGAAGCGCTACACTATTTTCTCACTGGTGATGGCAGGAGCCATTCTGCGGTGCGCGTTCCTTCCTTGTTCTCGAATTGCGAACAATCCCTGAACGGGATTCGGTTACCGGACTTTAGGAAAACTCGCCAGGAGCTATCGCGATGCTGCTATTTCACAAAGCCCGTCCGTCGCACGCAGTTATGTTCGTTCTCTTCACGACACTCCTTGCGAGTTCTGGCCCGGTGCGCGCGGCAATGTTCCAGATCGAAGGAAGTAGGACTGGTATCAACGAATCCAATATCATCAATGGATTTTTATTGCGTTCTTCGGACCCGAACGGACTCAGTCACGCGATAGCGGGCACTGCCGGTGACGCCTTACTCGTCGAATTCGAGTCGGCCGCAAGGGCCGGGATTGCCGGTCTTGGCAGTCGAGTATTTGGGCGGATGGACTATGCCGGCCCTAGCGCGGGCGGAACCTTGTATTTCAACGTTAACAGCAGCGCCTCCGGGCGGTATGACGATATCGTCATTAGCGGGAATCCGGGTACGGTTACGACTTCACTCAACATAACGCTTGAAGGCGAACTGAACGCCGGCGCGGGCGTCAGCGCGTTCGACGGTGGCGAATCTAGTGTGCTCGTAGACTTCCTCGTGAACGGTACTCGCATTGGCTTCAGCAAAACAGATCTTAACGTCTTTATAGACGCCAGCGGCCCCCCGGGCTCCGTATTTGTCGGACCGGGGAGGGCCCAGATAGTTTTCGGAGGAAGTGGGCCTTCCGGAATTCATTCAACGAACGTGTCCAGCGTGATTACCAGTCCTCAATTTACTGTCACTGCGAACACCCCTTTCTCGCTCGAAATCAGGCTCCAGACGAGAAGCCGCCCGAAAGGCTTCGGTGAAGTTATCGCTGGCGAAGCTTCCGCGGAATTCCTCAACACACTCACGTTCGCCAGGAGTGGGACGGTCTTCAACCTTGCTGGCGGCTACACGGCCAACTCGATTGACGCAGGAATATCCAACAACTTTGGGACCGTCCCCTTGCCTGGGTCATTGCTCTTAATTGGCAGCGCCCTGGTCGGTCTCGCGGGGAGGGCGTTGCGTCGAACCACAATCCGGACGGTGGGAATATCAAATAGCCGCGAACTTATCGTTTCTGGCATACACCCTAAACAACTGCATTAGTCTCCTATCCTTCGGCTTCTCTCCCGATGGTGGGACGCAAGCGGGCGTGATAGGGATCGGCGCGTAGTTGATCCGATAGCGCGCGCCCTCACTCCCGCTCGCTCGTCCGCGCGGGCGAGAGCAACCCTCAATAACTGCCCGGGATCAAAATCCGCTCATCCACCCGCCGAATATCGGTGTGCCCGCAGAAGGCCATGCTCAGATCTAACTCGCGCGCGATGATCTCCAGCGCGCGGCTCACGCCTTGCTCGCCGAGCGCACCCAACCCGTAGAGGAAGGACCGCCCGATCAAGGTCCCGCGCGCGCCCAAGGCCCAGGCCTTCAAGACATCCTGGCCCGAGCGTATACCGCCATCCATCCATACTTCGAGACGTGAGCCGACCGCGTCGGCGATCGCCGGTAGCGCCGCTATCGCACTCGGTGCGCTGTCCAACTGACGTCCGCCGTGATTGGACACGATCAAGGCATCGGCGCCGCTGTCGGCAGCCAGGCGCGCGTCCTCAACGTCCATGATGCCCTTCAGAATCAACTTGCCGCCCCAGCGTTTCTTGATCCATTCCACATCGGCCCAACTCAGGCGCGGGTCGAACTGGCGCGCCGTCCATTCACTCAGTGAGCCGATATTGCTGACGTCTTTGACGTGGCCAACGATGTTGCCGAAGTTGCGCCGCTGCGTGCCGAGCATGGCCATGCACCAGCGCGGGTGTAGGGCGAGATTGAGCAGATTGCCGAGGCTAGGTTTAACCGGCGTCGATAGTCCGTTCTTGATGTCACGATGGCGCTGGCCGAGCACTTGCAGGTCGAGCGTGATCATCAAGGCCGAGCAGCCAGCGGCCTTGGCGCGCTCGATCAGGCTCTCGACGAAGGCGCGATCGCGCATCACATAGAGCTGGAACCAAAACGGCGCCTTGGTGTGGGCGGCAATGTCTTCGATGGAGCAGATACTCATGGTCGAGAGTGTGAAGGGAATGCCGAATTTTTCGGCCGCGCGCGCTGCCAGGATCTCGCCATCAGCATGCACCATGCCGGTCGAACCGGTCGGTGCAAGGGCGACCGGCATGGCGACGTCCTGACCTAGCATCTGCGTGCGCAGACTGCGGTTCTCCATATTGACCGCGACGCGCTGACGGAACTTGATCGGTTTGAAGTCGGCCTCGTTAGCGTGGTAGGTGCTCTCGGTCCACGAGCCGGTATCGACGTAGTCGTAGAACATCCGCGGCACGCGCTGCTTGGCGAGCACGCGTAGATCTTCAATGGTGGTGACGATGGTCACGCTCAACCTCCCCAGCTCGCGCCATACGCGTCGAGTCAGAATAACCGCTTGCCGGCGCGGTATCGAGCGCCGCGCGTCAGCGTCATGCGGCTCAGGCCGCAGCGCTGTCGCGCGGGTTCAGCTGCGCCGCTTCGTACAAGATCGCGATCAAGCGCTCGGTGCGCGCGTCATCGAGTTTGCGCCCTTCACCATCGGCCACGAAGAATACGTCGACCGCCTTCTCGCCGAAGGTCGCAATATTGGCACCGCGCAGATCGACGCCGGCCTCGGCGATGGCAGCCGCCAGGGTCGCGAGCAAGCCTTTGCGATCGGCCGCTACCACTTCGATGGCGGTCACGCTCATGGCCGCCGCTTCGAGTCGTCGCACCTGCACGGGCAGCGCCTTCATCAAGACATCGGGCTTGGCCGGACGCTTGATCGGTGTCGGTTCCTCACCGCCCAGCACCGCTTCCAGCCGCCGCCGCAGACGTTCCATCTGCTCTGGTTCGCTGACCGCGATGTCGTTGGCGCCGGTGATGTGGAATTCATCGAGC
This sequence comes from Pseudomonadota bacterium, assembly GCA_031362345.1. Taxonomy (GTDB): domain Bacteria; phylum Pseudomonadota; class Gammaproteobacteria; genus JADJYF01. Next base: position 8,047 of record JANLSI010000498.1, on the reverse strand, counting down.
ACGCGACCATCGCGCAGCCCATAGGCGTGGGCGGTCAGCGCCTTGGTATTGGCATTGGCGAGCGCCGCGGTCAGATGCGAAAACAGCTTGGGCCGATCGTGACCCCAGGCCAGCACCCGCGTATAGCCCATCGATGCATTGACTTCGAGATGCGCGCCACTGTCGCGGATCAGCAGCCGACACAGGTCCAGCAAGCGTGCCGGTGGGAAATGCAATGCGAGCGAATTAGACACCGCCGCCAACAAGCTCGCGATGACCGCACGTTCAGCAGGCTGACACAGGCCAAGCGCACTGTCGCGCCGCGACTGCAGGCGTTCGGCCTGATCGGCCGGCAAGACCTGGCCGGTGCGCAGATAGGCTTCGGTGGCGCGGAACAGTTGCGCGAATAAAGTGCCCTTCCAGTCCGTCCACACCCCCGGTCCGACCGCCGTCACGTCGGCCACCGTCAACAGAAACAGATAGACAAGCCGCTCCTGATCGCCGACGAAGGCACTGAAGTCGGCAATCACACCCACGTCCGACAAGTCGTAGTGCTGAGCGGTCTTGGAAAAACGCAGATGATGCAACACCAGCCACGCCACCAGTTCGCCATCGTCGTGGGACAGGCCGAGTCGACGGCAGAAGCGTCGCGCGAGATTCTCACCGATCTCGGAATGATCGCCGCCGCGACCCTTGGCAATATCGTGATACAGCAGCGCGATGTAGAGCAGTTCCGGGCGTTCCACTGCCAGCATCAACTTGGACGCCAGTGGCATGGTGATGAACCGCCCTTCATCGAGGCGGAAATCACGCAGGATGTCGATGGCGCGAATGGTGTGCGCGTCGACTGTGTAGTGATGATAGCGATCGAACTGACCATGACCGGTAATCCGGCCGAAGTCCGGGATCAGACGCCCCAGCACGCCGGTCTCGTGCATCTGCCGCAGCGCGGTGGCAACGTTGCGCGGCGAGCGCAGGATCGCGAGCAGCATTTCATTGGCGAGCGGTGACGCGCGTAAGGCGGCGTCGACCAGGCGCGCATGTTTGCGCACAATGCGCAGTGCGCGACTGCTGAGATAGCGTCTTTCTTTCTGCGCGTCGACGAAGATGCGAATGAGGTTGTGCGGATCGGCGGCAAAAGCCGCCAGGTCGTACACGCCGACTTCCTTGCCATAGGCTTCGATGCCGCCCAGCAGCTTGCGCCGGCGGCGCAGCCGACCCGCCGGGCGGATCTGCTCTTCGAAGTGCAGCAGGAAGATGTCGGCCAGATCGGCGATGGTGCGCACGTTGAGAAAATAGCTCTTAAGAAAGCGTTCGACGGCGCTGGAGCGTTCGCTGTCCCGATAACGGAAACGTGCCGCGAGCTCGGGCTGTAAGTCAAAGCGCAGCTTGTCGGTTTCGCGGCCGGTGAGCAGATGCAAGGCACTGCGCACCCGCCACAGGAAATCGCGACTGCGTACGAAGCCGTTGAACTCGCCATCGTCAACCAGTCCCTGACCGATCAATTCACGCGCGGTCGGTACGCCGTACCAGGCCATCGACAACCAGAAAATGGTGCTGACATCGCGCAGCGCGCCCTTGCCCTTCTTTAGATCCGGTTCCATGCAGAACGCCGTATCGCCCTGTGCACGGCGCCGGCCAGCGCATTCGTCCAATTTCAAGGTGCAGAATTCGACCCGCTCGCGCTTGCTCCAATGCTGCTGGCCGCTGCTCTTCAGAAGCTGGGCATAGAGCGCGCCACGGCCGCTCACCATGCGCGATTCGAGCAACGCGGTGCGGGCCTGGTGATTCTCGCGCGCGAAATTGCGCGCTTCGCCGACTGTGCGCACTGCGTGGCCGAGATGGGCGCCGCTGTCCCACACCAGTTGGGCGAAGGTCTTGATCGCGGTATCGATGTGGGCGTCACCGGCATTGGGCACCAGGAACAGCAGATCCCAGTCGGAATACGGACACAACTCGGCACGCCCATAGCCACCGACCGCCACCACGTCGACGCCGGTGGCCGCGCTACCTGCGATGCGCTGCCACAGATCGATGATCAGATCGTCGACCGCGCCACTGACATATTTCACGATCGCACGACCGCCCTGCTGCGCATCGAGACGATGGTCGGCGGCGACCATCATGGCCTGGCGCTGGGCTTTGGCGTATTCCAGCAGATCGAGATCCGACACGTACTGATGCTCCGTTAGAATGGCCGCCCGCAGGTGGCCAGGAGCGGCGAGCGTAGCAAGTCGAAGCGCGTGGGGATAGGCATGTCATGACGTGTCGAGGAATGGCGGTATTGGTGGGAAACTAGCAGCAATCATTCAATACGGAGCCGCTACCATGCTTGAACTGCGCCCCACGTGTGAACACTGCCATACCGCGCTACCGCCGGCCTCGACCGCCGCCATGATCTGCAGCTATGAATGCACCTTCTGCCGCACTTGCGTCGAAGATATCCTCGACAATGTCTGTCCGAATTGCGGCGGCGGCTTCTGCCCGCGTCCGATCCGGCCACAGCAGGAGCGCAAAGGCGGTAATTTTCTGGGCAATGATCCCGCCAGTACGACGGTGCGTCATCGGCCGGTAGATGTGGAAGCCCATCGTCGGTGGGCAGCGCAACTGGCGGGCATAGCGCCGGCGGAAAGATGAATGTGGGGACACGGACCTGATGCGCTGCGGGCGTCGGGAAAGCGGCACGCCAGGCGCACGTCGCAAGCCCGTGTCCGTAGCGTCATTACCTCACTCGCGGGCCTTGGGCGGTGGACGGCTCAAGCCATCCTTGGCCGCGCCACCGGTGGTACGCACCGCAAAATCCGCGTGATCGACTTTCAGTTCAATGGCGTGACCATCGGGATCGAGCACATAGATAGAAGTACCGAAGCCAGTCGCCCCATACCGTTCCATGGGGCCCGCTTCGACAGGCACGGCGTGCGCCGCGAGGTGGTCGACGATGGCACGCATATCACCATCGACCAGCACACACACGTGCTCGACGCCGCGCGCCGCCTTGGCAGCCAGCGCTTGACCGGCCGGCAAGACTTGCAGATCGATGAGACTGCGCCCGCAACGCAGTTGATAAATATCGAAGTCGTCGATGATGCGCTCAAGCTTCATGCCCAGCACTTCACTATAGAAATGCAAAGAGGGTTCAATCGCCGTAACCTTGAGCACAACGTGGTCGAGGCCGTGATAGCGCAATGGAGGGCGAGTCGCCATGGGGAGTCTCATGAATATCGGTACTTTGAACGACACACCCTACTGCGGCTTGGGCACGCCGTCGAGGTCATCGCCTCAGCCTACGGTGCGGGTCTGAACGAGCTCGCCGCGTCAATACAGCAAGCTGACTCGTAGCCGGGGTTCAGAACGGATAGCCGCGCGCCTGCCGTGCAATACCGCCGCCGGTATCGAGCATGCGTTCGCGCCAGTTCGCTACCGCATCGTCGTCGGCCAGCAACTTGAACGGGCTGACACTGCGTGCCCACAGAAAGGCCCCGAACACGATGTAGTCGGCATAGGCCGGCGCGTCACCTGCCAGATAAGGCTGCACCTGCAAGGTCGCGCGCAGCGGCTCAAGGGTCTGACGAAAGCGCTGCACACGGCTATCGCGATCGGCGCTTACCTCTGCGAGCGGCTTGCCGAACACTTTTTCACGGGAGTTGCGAAAGTATTCGCGATCCTGCGCGTGGACATGAGCGTAGATATCGATCAAGACCAGCGGCGCGAGCGCGCCATGCAAGACCTTGTCGGTCCATTGATTGATAAAACGCGTAGTGGCGCGCGCCTGGGCGCTGCCGAACAGCGGCGCGCGGTCACCATAACGGTCTTCGAGAAAGCAGGCGATAGTCCAGGAATCAAACACCGTTTCGCCGTCATGCACCATCACCGGCACGCGGCTCTGGCCGGAAAAGCTGAGAGCCTCTTGGTCGGTGAAATGCCAGATGATGGTGTCGAAGGCCAGGCCCTTGTGCGCGAGCGCGAGTTTGCTGCGCCAGCAGAACGGGCTGAAGCGCCGCTCGTCCTCGGCGCCGGTCAGGTCGTAGAGTTGGATGGAGGTCATGGTCGATTACCGGTGGGCGATCAACTCATCGACGGTCAGACCGATGTCGCGGCTGGCGTGATGCGGCACCGTGGTTGCACGACCGTCGGCATATCGATACTGCTGGTGCGATCCGCGTTGACGGACAGCGGCGAAGCCAAGTGCGAACAAGATCTTCTCGACCTCACGGGCTTTGAGGACCGGTGCCTTCGGCACGCTTACACAGCGACCGTTTGTGTGCCGACGAACTCGGCATCGAGGGTCGGCTCACCATCTTCGAGCAACATCTCGATGACCTCTTTCAAGTTCACGTTCAACTCGTCGAGGGTCTCGCCCTGGCTGTGCGCACCGGCGAAGCCTGGGATGTAGCCGACGTAGAACCCAGTCTCGGCGCAGCGTTCGATGACGGCCGTGTACTGATGCATATCGGCATTCCTGGTCGCGGGCGATGTTGCCTAGTTTAGCCGCTTCTTGGGGCGGGAGGCGGGCTGCGACGGGTCGCAGCGGAAGCCGCATAGCGGCTGCAGCCGGGCCAGCGTACACCGCCCGGGCGGGGGACTAACAATGCGCGCAGCGCCGAGCCCTGGCGACCGCCCCGCGCGCCTCACGCGCACACTGGCGGCTTGCGGCCGCGCCAGGGCCGTGCTGATTCGATCTGCGCGGCGAAGCGCAACAGCATGGCCTCGTCGGCGTCACGGGCGACAAATTGCACACCGATGGGCAGACCCTCGCGCGATCAGCCCATCAGCACCGACATCGCCGGCGAGCCCGACGCGTTAAAAGGCGCGGTGTAACAACAGTCGGGGCCCATACGCGTATCGTCGTAGGTGTCGACGTCGAGATGCATGTCGTAATAGCCATGCACACGGGGCAACATCGGCACGGTCGGCATGAGCCACAGATCGAACGCCGCCATGCGCGTCAGCAAGGTGCGGCAGCTAGCGCGCATGGCTTCAACTTGATTGCAATGATCGGGCCCGCTATAGCGCCGTCCTCTCGCGATCATGCTCCAGTACAGCGGCGCCATGTCCTCGCACGTCGCAGCGCGACCGACCAGGCCGGCCATGCCGTCGAAGAAAGCGGCGGTCTGCACCGCGATAATTGCGCTATAGGTCTTGTACAAGGGCCAGAAGTCGTAGGGCACGGGCTGCGGCTCGACCCCATGGCCGAGACTCGCCATGAGTCGGCCGGCTTCTTCCACGGCCTGTTTGATTTCCCCGTCGAGGGGTGTGCCGTGGTCGGGCGTGTCGGTGACCAGCGCGATCCGCAGACGCCCGGTGTTGGCTCCCACTTCGTCGCGAAAGGGACGTGTCGGCCGTGGCAGGCCATAGGGTTCGCCGGGCAACGCGCCGGCGGTGACATCGAGCAAGGCCGCGCTATCACTCACACTCAAAGACACGCAATGAGGCGAAGTATTAGTGAAGGGCTGGCCCACCCCACATGCTGGCGAGTTCCTTCACCAGCCACGGTACGCCCATCAAGGCGCCGCGCGGCAGGTGGACATCGTCGGCCGCCGCGCGGGCCACATCGTAGGCGCGATGGGCGAGGAAATTCAGGGCTGGATTGACGGCCTCGGCGCGCGCAATGGCCTCTTCCAGCACCTCGCGCGCGGTGAGTTCGCCGCTGCGCACCAGGGTCGCCAGACCGACCGCGTCATACTGATCATATTCGGGCAGCGCCACGGTTTACCCCCCACGGTGATGGTCAGCGGAGTATGGCGCAGGCCCGCATCGCGATCATCGAGCCGTGGATAGTACGACGCCGGGTCGTCCGGCCGTTCCATGGTGTAGCTGTGTGTCGCGCTACGCACCACGCTGCCGTCATCGTGACTGCCGCGCGATGCGAGCGTGACTGGGTCGAGTTCAAAGGGCGGGCTGAAAGAAGGTTTACTCAGTCCCACACCAGGCGTTCGTTGAACACGAAATGCTGGCGCGCACCGGGCGCGAGCACCCGCCACTGACCGTGCTCCAACAGCCATTGCGTGACTTCCAGTTGACTGTAGCGCTGCCCTTGGTTGGCCTGCGCCGGGCTCGCCAATTCCGGCCCGAGCAGCCGTTGCGCGACCTCGACGGCGAGATCTTCCTGAAACGACAAGGTGACGTGCACAAGCGCGCCCTCGACCAGCACGCTACGCCCGTCGATAGCGACTAGCTGCCAGCCGACGGCATCGATGTCCATCTGCCGCGCGTAATTGTCAAACGGCACGATGGCGGCGAAGCGTGGACCGCGCAAGGCGTAAGTCGTCTGCCAGTCGTGGGCCTTTTCTGCTTGGTAGTATTCGACAATCGCCTGGCTCAGGCGGTGGTCGCCGAGTTCGTCCAGACCGCTCGCAGCGAGGGGCTCACCGGCCTGGACCAGGCTACTCCAGAACACCACCAGCGCTAGTGCCATTGCTGTTGCACGGCGGGCGCTGCATACCACACTGTGCTCGTCCCCTGTCACCACGATGCGCCTCGTTGCGGGTTTGGATCGCGGCCGCATGGTAACAGGCCGATGGCAGTCACGCCGGCAAGCTCAAGCTTGGCGCAGGCTCGCGGCCAGTTCGTAGGAATGAAGCCGCGCGGCATGATCGAATACTTGCGCAGTCAGCATCAGCTCGTCGGCCTGGGTGCGCGCGATGAATTCCGCAAGCTTGCCGCGCGCGGTGTCGGGGCATCCTACGATCGCATAATGCAACGCGCGCTCGACACCCGCTTTTTCCCCAGGTGTCCAGTAGTCGTTCATGGTGTCGCGCGGTGGCTGCACCTTGCCGGGCGCGCCGCGGAACAAATTGGTGAACTGCTGTTGGGCGGAGGTAAACAAACGGCGCGCCTCGACGTCGGTATCGGCCATCACGCAGTTGACGCCGAGCATCACATAGGGCGCCGCCAGACGAGACGAGGGCTGGAAGTAACGACGATAAACCTCGAGCGCATCGAACAACATCTCCGGCGCGAAATGGGAAGCGAAGGCATAGGGCAGGCCAAGGGTTGCGGCGAGCTGTGCACCGAACAGACTCGATCCGAGTATCCACACCGGCACCGCCAGACCGCAGCCCGGCACGGCCTGAATGGCCTGGCGCGGCTGTGCCGGTTCGAACAGCGCCAGCAATTCAGCGACATCCTGCGGAAAACGTTCGGCAGCACTCATTGCGTCGCGGCGCAGGGCGCGCGCGGTGATGCCGTCACTGCCCGGCGCACGACCGACCGCGAGATCGATGCGGCCAGCATGCAAGGATTCGAGCGTACCGAACTGTTCAGCGATCACCAGTGGTGAATGATTGGGCAGCATCACGCCACCAGCGCCGACGCGGATGTGCCGGGTGCCGCTCGCGATATGACCGATCACGACCGAGGTGGCAGCGCTCGCAATGCCGACCATGTTGTGGTGTTCGGCCAGCCAATAGCGCTGATAACCCCAGTCTTCAGCGTGACGGGCCAGATCGAGACTGTTGCGAAACGCATCGGCGGCGGTCGCGTCGACCACCACCGGACAAAGATCGAGTACCGAAAATGGAATCATGGCTAGGCCTGCTGTGGCGGCCGCACGAAGCAGGCCGCGCTGAATCCGACCGCCGCACCAAACATGACGTAATAGGCGGCGGCATAGGGGTCGCCGGTGGTGTGGGTCAACCACGCGACGATGGTTTGCGCAAAGCCACCGAACAACATCACCGCCAGGTTATAGGCCAGCGACAAGCCGGTAGAACGCACGCCGGGCGGAAACTGCTCGGCGACGGCGGTCGCGACCGCACCGAAGTAGAACGCGAACAAGACGCAGACTGTCACCTGCAACAACATCAGATTGGCGAAGTTCGGCATCGCATGCACGCGATGAAAGAGCGGCAACACCACCACCAGCATGGCGGCCGATCCGATCATCAGCAAGAGGCGCAGTGCGTAGCGATCGGCTAAGCAGCCCGCGATCGGCGTCAACACCAATAGCGGGACGAGCGCCGTGACCTGCACTTTGAAAGCTTCACCGGAGGCAATGCTGAGCTGGCGTTGGGCGAAGACCGGCATCGCGATCAGGATCACGTAATAGGTGATGGTGCCGCAGATCACC
>JANLSI010000056.1:0-1944 GCA_031362345.1 Pseudomonadota bacterium | reverse complement strand
GGTCGTGCCGGTGACCCGCCGGCCATGCGCCTGGCGGCGCGCTTGCGCGAATTGCCACTGCGGGTCGGACGTCTGAAGACCGGCACACCGCCGCGCATCGATGGGCGCAGCATCGATTTCAGTGTTCTCGACACCCAGCCGGGCGATGACCCGTGCCCGGTGTTTTCCTTCATGGGGCGCGCACACGAGCATCCGCGCCAAGTGCCCTGCCACATTACCTACACGAGCGAACGGACCCACGCGGTGATCCGCGCCGGACTGTCGCGCTCGCCGCTGTTCAATGGCGCCATCGCGGGCGTGGGGCCGCGTTACTGCCCGTCCATTGAGGACAAGGTGGTGCGCTTCGCGAACAAGGATTCCCATCAGATCTTCGTCGAGCCGGAAGGCCTGAGCAGCAACGAGATCTATCCGAACGGACTGTCGACCAGTCTGCCGTTTGATATCCAGCTCGATTTCATCCGTTCCATCAAGGGTTTCGAGCGCGCGGTGATCACGCGTCCCGGCTATGCCATCGAATACGATTTCTTCGACCCGCGCGACATCACGCCATGGCTAGAAACCAAAGAGATAGGTGGACTGTTCTTCGCCGGCCAGATCAATGGCACGACAGGCTACGAGGAGGCCGCCGCGCAAGGCCTGCTGGCCGGTATCAATGCCGCCCGTCGTGCGCGCGAACTTGAGCCGTGGTATCCGCGGCGCGACGAGGCCTATCTCGGCGTGATGGTCGATGACCTCGTCACGCGCGGCACCGCTGAACCCTATCGCATGTTCACCAGCCGCGCTGAATATCGTTTGATGCTGCGCGAGGACAATGCCGACCTGCGGCTGACCCCGCAGGCCCGCGAACTGGGCCTGGTCGACGATGCGCGCTGGCGGCGTTTCGAAGCCAAGCGCGAGGCAGTGGTGCGCGAACAGGCGCGTCTGGACGGGATCTGGTTGTCACCGGACCGCACGCCGGCCGAACTCGCCACCGCCGTGCTGGGTCAGCCCTTGCGCAAAGATCAGTGTTTGTCTGACCTCCTGCGTCGCCCAGAGCTTGATTATGCGACGCTCATGCAGCTGCCGGGTGTTGGCCCCGGCATCGACGATCAGGAAGTCATTGCGCAGATCGAGATCAGCGCGCGCTACCGTGGCTATATCGACCGTCAGCAGGCCGAGGTCGTCCGTCATCGTGAGCAGGAGGATGCCGTGATTCCGAGCACCCTCGACTACCTGTTGGTGCGCGGGCTGTCCAGCGAAGTGCGCCAGAAGCTGAGCCAGCATCGGCCGGTCACGGTCGGTCAGGCGGCGCGCATCGCCGGCGTCACGCCGGCCGCGATATCGCTGTTACTGGTGCATCTCAAAAAGTCCGGCCCGCGACAATCGCGCTTGGCCTGAGCGCGCCCGGTGTCCAGCCAGAGCGAGATTTGCGCCCTGCTCGGCGGCGCGGCCCATGATTACGGCTTTAGTGTCTCTGAAACGCAGCTCGCACAACTCGCACGCTACGTCGCCATGACCATGAGTTGGGCGCGCATCGCCAACCTGACCGGCGCGACCAATGCTCTGGCTTTCGCGCGCGAACAGGTGGTCGACTGTCTGGCGGTTGTGCCCCACGCCGGCAGCGGCCGGCTGCTGGACGTCGGCAGTGGCAATGGCTTGCCGGGTGTGGTGCTGGCGATTGCCCTGCCGGCGCTGTCGGTAACGCTGCTTGAGCCACGCGCCAAGCGTGCCCGATTCCTAAGCCAGGTGCGTATCGAACTCGGCCTCGCCAACGTCGAAGTGATATGCGCGCGAGTTGAAGATCACCATCCGAGCCAGGTTTACGACACCGTGCTTACGCGCGCTTTCGGTGCTTTGTCGGAGTTCATCGCGGCCAGCCGCGCACTGCTCGGCGCACACACACAGCTGCTCGCCATGAAGGGTCATCTGGACCCAACCGAACTGGCCGACTGCGGGCTGCCCGCC